>URQR01000005.1 GCA_900550065.1 uncultured Eubacteriales bacterium
TTTCCTGTATCTTTTTAAACGACCTGTTCGGTATCACGCCGCTCTCGCTCAAGGCGAGCCTGCTGCTCGTTGTGTTTGTTGTAGCGACCGAGCCTGTACTGCGCTATCTGACGAAGCTGTTAAAGCTGCTGCAGCGGTTTTTGGTCTGGCTCGGCGGGAAAGCGGCCGCCCTATTTTTACTCGAGTAAAGAAAGCATGCGTAATTTTCGTTTTTGAGGTGGTAACGGATGGATATTCAAATAAGAGAAGGGAAAGCAGAAGATGCATACGCTATCTCAGAATTAAATAAAAATGAACTGGGCTATGAATTTGAGGCCGAAAAAACAAAGGAAAAACTATCTCATATTTTGAACGGCAACCGCAGTAAACTTTTTGTTGCAGTTGTGCAGAACGCTGTGGTTGGTTACATTCACGCCGCCGACTACGATGTTGTGTACGCACCCCATATGAAAGACATTATGGGAATCGCTGTTTCAAGCAAATTTAGAAGAAACGGGATTGGGAAAGCGTTATTATGCGCCGTTGAAAATTGGGCAAAAGATACCGGCGCATGCGGCGTTCGTCTCGTCACAGGAGAAACACGGACAGAGGCACACGCCTTCTACCGCCATTGCGGATATAATAGCAATAAAACACAGCTTAATTTTAACAAAATATTTTAATGAAAAATCTGTAAAGTTTTTATAACCATACAAAAACTCCCTGTCTATTGTTTGGTATATGTATCCCATTTGCGCAGATACTAAAACCAAATCAAAGGCAAGGAGTTTTTCCTATGAAAATTGCAGTAATCGGCGCAGGCGCAATGGGCTGCTTTTACGGCGCGCGGCTGAGCGCATGCCACGACGTATACTATATCGACGCATACCAGCCGCAGGTCGACGCGCTCAACAGAGACGGTATCACAGTCGTAGAAGGCGAAACAGAGCAGCGCTACCGGGCGCGCGCCTTTATGAGCGGGAATGCGGACGAACGGGCGGATTTAGTAATTTTGTTTGTCAAGACACTTTTTACCGAGCGTGCGCTCACCCGCAACCAAAACATTATTGGTAAGGACACCGTTTTACTGACGCTGCAAAACGGCGCGGGCAATGACCGCACAATTAGGACACATATGGACGAAAAAAACATCATCATCGGAACATCGAAGCACAACTGTGTCAATCTCGGCGACGGAAAAATCCGCCACAGCGGCAGCGGCGAAACCGTCATTGGGTCACTTTCCGGTAATATTGCGCTTGCCCAATGGGTGAAAGATGTGCTCGAAAGCGGCGGCTTCGAGACAATCGCCAGCGACAATATCCAGCGAATTATCTGGACAAAGCTGTTTGTCAACCTATCGATTAATGCCCTGACCGCACTCATGGACGCTAATATCGGGCTCGTCGTCGAAAACGAATATGCAAAAGACATCGCTATCCATATTGTAAAAGAAGCAATCGCCGTTGCAAAGGCGGACGGGAACACCTTCGACGAGCGCGAAATTCTCGACATGGTTTTCGCCATTGCAGAAGAGTGTGCAGACGGACATGCGTCCATGTGCCAAGACATGCAAAACAAACGTCTAACCGAGGTCGACGCAATCAACGGCGCACTCGTCCGGGCCGCGAAGGAATACAACCTCCCTGCCCCCTACAACGCCATGATTACCAAGCTGGTACACTGCCGTGAAATATTATACACTTAAATGCCGATATATTACACAAAATGTTGATATCTTTTTATAAAACCCCCTAAATCATGGGGGTTTTATGTTATTTTCTATTGCTTTTTTCCATTGACAATGTTAAACTATTGTTGTAAACAATAAATTGAATAAGGAAGTGTAAAAGTTGAACACGCAAGTCCGTTTTTCCCTCACAAAAGAAGGCTACGTTGTCAATTATTTAACGACAGAAGCGGTCACCGAACCATTCGTTGCGCCGCATACAAATAAAAATCAGCTCAAGTTTGAAGCCGAAATGCGCGAAGTGTTGCCCCAAAAGGTGATAGACGCGCCAAAGTCCGGCACGCTCGGCGAGGAGAGCCAGCTCGGCGCAGTTTGGAAATACTATGCGCAAAACCGAAACACCTACATAGATTTTTCCAAGTTTTACTTTACGCTCACACGGGTTAACCTGCTTGCGCAGACGCAGCTTGTCAGCGATACGCCGCGGCTTGTGCGCGCGCGAATCTGGTCATATGCAACGATTGACCTCTGGCTCAACGGTACGCATTGCGCCAATATTTCTAACCCGGTGTACAAACCAATCAATCATATCGATATCACGCTCGGCCTAAAAGCCGGCGTCAACGACATTTTCGTATGCCTGCAAAACTTTGGCGTACGCGATACGCGCAACATGTTCGCGCTCCAGCTTTTCGACACCGACGGCATCAGCGTGACGCTGCCGGTAAAAGAGGATACTCTTGCGTCGCTCAAGGCGGCGGAGGACTGGCTTTACAGCGTTGTGTGGAAGGACGGTGCCTTCGCGGCGGATGGGCAGCCGCCTGTTGCGGTAACGGTAGAATCGGGCGAAAAAACTTCCGTCTGGGAAACGGGCGAGCAGTATTCAATGCCGGACGCAAAGCTCGTAACGCTTTCGTTTACCGTATATGGCCAGCAGTTTGCGCGTAAATTCGACATCGTACAAAATGACCCGCCCGCATTTGTTTCCTACGCTTCGGACCATGAGCGGTTCGACGCGCTCATGCGCCACAGTGCGGAGGGCAGCGCAAGCGGGCACATGGCGGGCTATAAGGTGTTAGCGCGCTACTATCTCAACAATCAATTAGACGACTACGACTACGAATTGCTCGACCAAGTTATTGAAAAAATAGAGCAGCGCATCGACTGCTCCGACTTCGGGCTTGCGTGCCTGTTTCGGATTTATAAGCAAATTCCAATCAAAGAAGAATATAAACAGAAAATTAAGCAGCTTGCGCTCGGCTTCCGCTACTGGATGGACGAGGACGGCGCGGACGCAATGTGCTTCTGGAGCGAGAATCACTCCCTGCTGTTCTTTACGTGCCAGATGCTGGCGGGCAGCTTTTGGCCGGAGGATTGGTTTAAGCGCGCAAACCGCTTCGGCATCGACCAGTACCGCACGGGGCTGCGCCGTGTGAACGAATGGTTCGACGTAATTGAGCAGGAGGGCTATGAAGAGTTTTTAGCCGGCGGCTATATGCTCGTTACCCTGTCCGTGCTTTTAATGGTGCATGACTTTGGTGAACCAAGACTTTCCTATCGGGCAAAAAAGGCGATTGACCGAATCGTGCTCGAGGCGGCGCAGCAGAGCTTCAAGGGCGTTCACCTCGCGCCGATGGGGCGTATTTACCGCGACTCGCTCAAGCCATATAAGTCCGGTCTGCAGTCGCTTCTGCACCTTGTCAGCGACAGCTGCGCCGCGCAGGATTGTATCTGGCTGACGTGTATGGCTTACTCGCCGTACCGTATGCCGAAAAAAACAAAGGGTCTGCTTGACGCGACGACCGAGGTATCGTTTACGAGCGGACGCGCGCTGATTTTTACAAAAAAGACGCCGGATTATTTTCTGACCTCTGTTGCGTCGCCGCGCACCGATACAATTGAGCCGCCGCACGATACAACGACCGAGTACTATGCAACACTGCTGGACAACGAGTGGTTTCACGGCACGTCACTGTTTGCGCCGGGCGGCTATGGCTATCAGCAGCATTTGTGGTATGCGGCAATCAGCAATCGCTGTCTCACGTTTGTGAATCACCCGGGCACGGAGAAAGACTTTTGCGAGATGCGGCCCGGATACTGGTACGGTAACGGCGTGTTCCCCGCGCTCAAACAAAAGGACAGCACGCTATGGTGCTACTACAGCATACCGGACGCGCACCCGACAAAGTTTACGCACCTGTACTGGCCTTCCTTTGCAATGGAGGAAGAAGTGAAAAAAGACGGCTTCTTCTTCGCGCGCTGCGGCGACGGCTACTTAGGCGTATGGTGCAGCGAACCGCTCGAGCTTAATAACGCCGACGCCGTTATGGACGCGGACTGGCGCGCATACGGCGACACGAGCGCATGGCTGATACAATGCGGCAGCAAAAACGAGTTCGGCTCGTTTGACGCGTTTATGACACACTGTCTGTCGCTTGCTCCGACAAAAGAGAGCGTAAAAAAGGAAATCGGCGTATAAACCGGTGTATGCACCGGCGTATATTGGGTAAAAATAAACCGTAGGCGCGGCAAGGGTGGCCGTACCTGCGGTTTTTTGCTTGTTTTTACAAAAATTACGAAAAAACTCTTGATTTTTCGCTGCCCATATGATATTCTATTATGGCGTAAAAATACACACGCTTTGTAAACCCGCGGGCGGTGCCGCATTTGCGGTTCCCAACGGTTATGCACAGGGCGGAGGATGTATGCACCGTGAAACGCGTTTCACGGAATAAAAACCGGAGGTGCTATGAAAATGGCAAACGTAATTTCTATGAAGCAGCTTCTTGAAGCAGGCGTTCACTTTGGACACCAGACAAGACGCTGGAACCCGAAAATGGCTGAGTATATCTTTACGGAGAGAAATGGTATTTATATCATTGACCTGCAAAAGACCGTAAAGAAGGTCGAGGAAGCGTACAACTTTGTACGCGAGGTAGCGGCAAACGGCGGCGACAATTTGTTCGTCGGCACGAAAAAGCAGGCGCAGGACTCCATTAAGGAAGAGGCGCAGCGCGTTGGTATGTACTTTGTAAACGCGAGATGGCTCGGCGGTATGCTCACCAACTTTAAGACAATCAAAAAGCGGATTGACCGGCTCGAACAGCTTAATAAAATGGAAGAGAACGGTACGTTCGACCTGCTCCCGAAAAAGGAAGTCAGCAAGCTTTTGGGCGAGCGTGAAAAGCTCGAAAAGTACTTGGGCGGTATCAAGGACATGAGAAAACTGCCGGGCGCTTTATTTATCGTAGACCCGCGCAAGGAAAAAATTGCGATTGCGGAAGCGAAGAAGCTTGGTATCCCTGTTGTAGCAATTGTTGACACGAACTGTGACCCGGATGAAGTGGATTATGTTATCCCGGGCAACGACGACGCAATCCGTGCGGTTAAGCTGATTGCATCCACAATGGCAAACGCTGTTATGGAGGGCAAGCAGGGCGAGCAGCTCGCAGCGGAAGGCTCCGACGCTCCGGCAGAAGAAACCGAAGCAGAAGCAAACTAATTAAACTTAAAAACATAACATGCGGCGGTCTTTTTAGTCTTTTGCGCAAAGACGCAAAGACCGCTTTGTTTTTAGAAACGAATCTATTTGAGATGCGAAAGGATGATTACCAATGTTTACAGCAAAAGATGTAAAGGATTTAAGAGAAAAGACCGGCTGCGGTATGATGGACTGTAAAAAAGCTTTGACAGAGGCGAACGGCGACGCGGAAAAGGCGATGGAGCTGCTGCGTGAGAAGGGACTTGCAACCGCTGCGAAAAAGTCGGGCCGTATCGCTGCGGAGGGTATCGTTGAGGCGTATGTGGACGGCAACGTCGGCGTACTCGTAGAGGTTAACGCAGAAACCGACTTTGTTGCGAAGAACGACGAATTCCGTACCTTTGTTTCCGACGTAGCAAAGCAGATTGCGGACAACAATCCGGCTGATGTGGACGCGCTCTTAGAGCAGAGCTTCGGCGGCGGCACAGTACGCGACGCACTGACGGAAAAGATTGCAAAGATCGGCGAAAACATGAACATCCGCCGTTTTGAGCGCTATGAAGGTATTGTTGAGACGTACATCCACGGCGGCGGCAGAATCGGCGTTATTGTTGATTTTGACACAACGGCGGAAGCGGCGGCAACAGAGGACTTCAAAACGCTGGCAAAGGACATCGCGATGCAGATTGCGGCGATTTTCCCGCAGTATGTTGCACCGGAGAACGTACCGGCTGACGTTGTAGCAAAGGAAAAGGAAATCCTTACGGTTCAGGCAATGAACGAAGGGAAACCGGCTAACATTGCTGAGAAGATGGTAGAGGGCAGAATCAAGAAATATTACAAGGATGTTTGCCTGCTCGAGCAGCCGTTTATCAAGGACGGTGACAAGTCCGTTGCGGCTGTTATCAAAGAAGTTTCCGCGAAAATCGGCGCGCCGATTGCTGTGACGAAGTTTGCACGTCTCGAAAAGGGCGAAGGTCTCGAAAAAAGAGAAGATAATTTTGCAGATGAAGTTGCAAATATGGTAAAATAGTAGTAAAATAGAGGGGAATAAATTCTTTGTTCCCTATTTTACCTTTGTTTTATAAAAAGGGAGCACGCACCTGTGTTCCCTTTTTTTGTGAAACGCACTACAAATGATATCAGGAGGTCGATTTATTTGCAGGCTAAATACAAACGAGTTCTTTTAAAGGTCAGCGGCGAGGCGCTTGCTGGAGAAAATAAAACGGGATTAAACCCCGCTACCCTTTCGTCTATCTCCGCCGCAATCAAAAAATGCGTCGACATGGGGGTACAGATTGCAATCGTTGTCGGCGGCGGCAACTTCTGGCGCGGGCGGACAGGCGAAAACATGGACCGGACACGCGCCGACCACATGGGTATGCTCGCAACGGTCATCAACGCGCTTGCACTCGGCGACGCGCTCGAGGCAAAAGGCGTTGCTACGCGGGTACAGACGGCGATTGAAATGCGGCAGATTGCGGAGCCTTACATACGCGGGCGCGCGATGCACCACTTAGAGGCGGGGCGCGTTGTAATTTTCGGCTGCGGCACGGGTAATCCGTTCTTCTCGACCGACACAGCGGCGGCGCTGCGTGCGGCGGAAATCGACGCGGATATTATCCTGTTGGCGAAAAAGGTGGACGCAGTATATGATTCCGACCCGAACGTGAATCCGAACGCGGTACGGTTTGACGCACTGTCTTATATTGACGTATTAAACCGTGGACTCGGCGTCATGGACTCGACCGCGACCTCGCTGTGCATGGACAACGATATTCCAATCCTCGTGTTCGGACTCGACGACCCGGAAAACATTATTCGGGCGGCTTGCGGGGAAAAGATTGGTACAATTGTTTCAAAGTAATAGTGCGGGGCAATACTTAATTTGTCGTAACCAAGAAAATCCAATCATACTATAATTTTAAGGAGGAAATGATTATGGCAGCAAAATATCCGGAAATTTCAGACAAAATGGACAAGACACTCAACATATACAGCGAAGATTTACAGGCGATTCGCGCAGGGCGCGCAAACCCTTCCATCCTTGACAAAATCATGGTAGACTACTACGGTGTACAGACGCCGATTCCGCAGCTTGGCAACGTTTCCGTGCCGGAGGCGCGCACACTGCTGATTCAGCCGTGGGACATGGGCGTTGTAAAGGAAGTGGAAAAGGCAATTTTGAAGTCGGAGCTTGGAATCAATCCGAACAACGACGGCAAAACGATTCGCCTTACGTTCCCGCCGCTCACAGAGGAGCGCCGCAAAGAGCTGGTTAAAGACATTCACAAACGCGCCGAAGAAGCAAAGGTCGCGATTCGGTCTATTCGCCGCGATGCAATTGAAGGATATAAGGCGCAGAAAAAGAACAGCGAAATTACTGAGGATGATTTAAAGGAAATTGAAAAGGATATCCAAGCCTTGACCGACCAATACAGCAAGGAAATTGACGCCATGCTGGCGAAAAAGGAAAAGGAAGTTATGGAGGTATAAAACTTAACTTCTTGTGTTACAAAAAGTTAAGTCTATTACGAGTTCGGAGGAGCGGTATGGCGTTTTTTAAAAAAGCAAAGAAAAAAGAATACAACAAGGCCGCGCTCCCAAAGCACGTCGCGATTATTATGGACGGCAACGGGCGTTGGGCAAAAAAGCGCTCCCTCCCCCGCATTATGGCGAACCCCTCCGGCGCGGACGCTCTGCGTAAGGTGAGCCGCTTCGCCGGGCATATGGGGATTGAGTATATCACCGTCTATGCGTTTTCGACCGAAAACTGGAAGCGCAGCGACGAGGAGGTCAGCGGCCTGATGTCGCTTCTGCTTGACTATTTGAAAAACGCGGAAAAGGAGCTCGGCGGCGACGAGGTGTGCATCCGCGTTATTGGTGACACGACGCGCTTTTCCGACGAAATCCAGCAGCAAATTAAGCGCGTGGAAGCGGTAACAAAGGACAACAAAGCTGTCACAGTGACGCTTGCACTCAACTACGGCGCGCGCGACGAAATCATACGCGCTGTGCGCGGAATTGCAAAAGAGGTGCAGGCCGGCACACTGGCGGCAGAAGATATTGGTGAGGATACCGTGTCGCGGCATTTGTACACGGACTACATGCCCGACCCGGATTTAATTATCCGCACGAGCGGCGAGATGCGCCTAAGTAATTATTTATTATGGCAGTCGTCGTACAGCGAGCTGTATTTTACAGACACGCTATGGCCCGACTTTGACGAAAAGGAATTCACAAAAGCGATTGACACCTATCTTTCACGAAACCGGCGGTTCGGCGGGCGTTAGAGGCCGCCTTTGTACGCAGAACGGAGAGGCATTATGAGCAAAGATACTATGGTACGGCTCATTTCGGCGGTTATTGGGCTGATACTCTTTTTTATCGTAATATTTGCAAGCCAGCTCGTACTCGACATTGTGCTCGGCGCGCTGATTCTTTTTATGCTGTATGAATTTTTTCATGCGTTTCAATTCGGTTTTATGCTCAGCGCAGTCGGACTAATCGGTACGACAGCGCTGTTATGTGTGTTAGCGCTCGGGCGTTACGATATTTTTGCGTTTGCGCTCACCGCTTACATTGTGCTTTTGATTGCGATTTCTATCTTTCGGCACAAGACAATCAGCTTTACTGATATCACTACCGTTGTATTCGCGACAATTTATGTCGGCTTTTTTACGTCGTTTATTGCACGCATCCGCGCGCTCGACGAAAACGGGCTCTACTATCTGTTTCTGATTTTTATCTGTGCATGGATGACCGACACAGGGGCGTATTTTTCCGGCCGTTTCTTCGGCAAGCATAAGCTTGCACCCAGCATCAGCCCGAAAAAGACGGTAGAGGGCTCTGTCGGCGGTATCATTTGTGCGGTGCTCGGCTGTATCGTTTTGGGACTTGTAGCCACATACATAAACGAAGCGTCGCCCAATTACTGGCTGCTCGCGCTTGTGGGACTAATTGGTTCCTGCTTGGCACAATTAGGCGACTTAATCGCTTCGCTTATTAAACGGACATGCGGCGTAAAGGACTTTGGCAACATTATGCCCGGGCACGGCGGCGCGCTTGACCGTTTTGACAGCGTAATTATGGTTTCGCCGTTTATTTATTATCTCTGTCTGTTTATGATGGAGGGCGGCATGACGCTTTTATAACAAGATTTCATTAATGGCGTTTCAACCTCGCGAAGCGGGGATATTATGAGAGCCGCTTGCTCTATGAAGCAAAACCCGCCGCCTATAGAGGCAACCGCCTAAAAGGCGGGGGACATAGCAGCGAGGTTATAGAACATAAGGGAAGGAAACCGATATGAAACACGCAATTACGATTTTAGGCTCGACCGGGTCGATTGGGACCCAGAGCCTCGACGTTGTGCGGCAAAATCCATCCTTGCAGGTATTGGGTCTATCCGCAAATCATAATATAGAGCTTCTCGAGGCGCAGGCGCGGGAATTTTCGCCGCGCCTTGTCTGCGTCTGTGACGAAGAAAAGGCAAAGGAATTAAAAATCCGGCTTGCTGATACGTCCGTGCGCGTTATATCCGGGGCGGACGGCATGTGTGAGGCTGCGACGCTCGACGGCGCGGATACGGTACTGACCGCTGTAACGGGGATAGCAGGACTTTTCCCTACTATCGCCGCAATCAAAAGCGGAAAAAATATCGCGCTGGCGAATAAAGAGACATTAGTCGCAGCGGGCGAGCTTGTAACTGCGCTTGCAAAGCGGCACGGCGTGTCCCTTCTGCCGGTCGACAGCGAGCACAGCGCGGTTTTCCAGTCGCTGGCAGGCCTGCGTGAAAAAAAACAGCGCAAAAAAATTATCCTGACTGCTTCAGGCGGGCCATTTTTCGGAAAAAAGCGGGAGGACTTAACCGTAATTACGCCGGAAATGGCGTTAAAGCACCCGAACTGGAACATGGGAGCAAAGGTTACAATTGACTCGTCGACGCTCGTCAACAAAGGTCTTGAAGTAATCGAGGCGCGATGGCTCTTTGACGCTGCGCCGGACGAAATCGACGTTGTGGTACACCCACAAAGCATTATCCACTCTATGGTCGAGTTTGTCGACGGCTCTGTGATAGCACAGCTCGGTCTTCCGGATATGCGTCTGCCGATTGCGTATGCGCTGACATATCCGGACCGCGCGCCGCTAAGCGGGGAGACGCTCGACCTGACGAAAATCGGGACACTGACCTTTGCCGAACCAGATACCACCGCCTTCCCTGCCCTGCCGCTGGCGTACGAGGCCCTTAAAGCGGGCGGGACGATGTGTGCGGTCTACAACGGCGCGGACGAGGCGGCAGTGTCGCTGTTTTTACAGCGTAAGATTGACTATTTAGAAATCGCGTCCGTGATAGAAGGCGCCATGCGCGCATATACTAACACGGAGGCTGATACATTAGACGCGGTGCTCGGCGCGGACCGCTGGGCGCGCGAGTTTGTTTACAGCAAGGTATAAGCTTCGTAATTTCCAAAGGATGTGATGTTTTGTTAGGTGGGATATGGACAATAATCGTTTCAATATTGGTGTTCGCCGTCATGATTGCGATTCATGAGTTTGGACATTTCAGCGCGGCGAAGCTGTTCGGCATCCGCGTCAACCAGTTTGCGATTGGCATGGGGCCCGTCATCTGGAAAAAGCAGGGCAAAGAAACACTCTATTCCCTGCGCGCAATCCCGATGGGCGGCTTCTGCCAGATGGAGGGCGAGGACGCCGCAAGCGACGACGAACGCTCCTTTGGCAAGGCCGCGTGGTGGAAGCGGTTTATTGTCGTCATCGCGGGCGCGACGCTCAATATCGTTTTGGGCTTCGTGATTTTTTTAATTCTCCAAGCACCAGTGTCGGAGGTCAATACGACGGTGATCGACAGCATCGACGCCACGACAAACCTGTCCGGCTCAGCGTTTGCGCCGGGTGACGAAATTGTGAAGCTAGACAATACCACAATTCATATTTATGAAGATTTACGCTTCTTTTTAGATCGTGTAACGGATAAGCCTGTCGAGGTGACGGCGCGGCGCGGCGGTGAGACAATTACGCAGACAATTACGCCTGTCAAACAGGATATTGTATACACTTATACACAGGATACGGTCGACGTGCGTATCCTGCACAACGGAACTGAGGTCGACCATCAGACGCACAGTGCGCCGGACACAGCGGAGTATCAGGACTATGTCGGAAAATCAGGCACGCAGACGTCGTATATTCTCGGCTTTGTGCCAAAGGCGCAGCCTATGACGTTCACGACTGCAATCAGCCGTGCGTTCTACCTGACAATTTACAATATTAAAATCGTTTACATTTCGCTCTATGAGTTAATTCGGGGCAACGTACCGGCGACACAGGTAAGCGGCCCGGTCGGGATTATCAGCGTAATTGGGCAGGCGTCCCAGATGGACTGGACAGTACTGTTCAATCTTGTGGGGCTGCTGACAGTAAATTTAGGTATTATGAACCTGCTGCCGATTCCTGCGCTCGACGGCTGCAAGCTGCTGATTATTTTGATTGAAGCAATTACGCGCAGGCGGCTGCCGCCCGAAAAGGAAGGCATTATCACACTTATTGGGTTTGCGCTTTTAATTATGGTGCTGATTTGGGCGACCTATAACGACGTCGTCCGGCTCTTCACCGGATGGCAGACGTAATTACGGAAGGGGCTTACGTTGGATGGATAAGAAAAAAACAAGGGCAGTCAGCGTCGGCGGCGTTTTGGTCGGCGGCGGGAACAGAATCAGCGTCCAGTCCATGACAAATACGGACACACGCGACGCAGCGGCGACAGCGGCGCAAATTAACGCACTTGCGGCGGCCGGATGTGACATTGTGCGCGTCGCCGTACCGGACGAGGCGGCCGCGCGCGCAATTGCAGACATTAAACGGCAAATCAGCCTTCCGCTCGTTGTCGATATCCACTTCGACTACCGGCTGGCATTAATTTGTATGGAAAACGGTGCCGACAAGGTCCGGATTAATCCGGGTAATATCGGCGATATGGATAAGGTGCGCGCGGTTTGCGACATGGCAAAGGAAAAGCATATTCCAATCCGTATCGGCGTCAACGGCGGCTCGCTGGAAAAGCATTTGCTGCAAAAATACGGTACGCCGACGGCGCAGGCACTTGTCGAAAGTGCGCTCGGGCACGTAAAGCTGCTGGAGGAATGCGGCTTTTACGACACGGTTCTGTCGCTTAAAGCATCCGATGTGCCGACTATGATTGCGGCGTACCGTCTCGCACACGAGGCGTGCGACTACCCGCTCCACCTCGGCGTAACCGAGGCCGGAACATATGAGAGCGGGATTGTAAAGTCTGCGGTCGGTATCGGCGCATTGTTGGCGGATGGTATCGGTGATACAATCCGCGTATCGCTCACGGACGACCCAGTGCGCGAAGTCAGCGCCGGGATTGAAATTTTAAAGGCGCTCGGTCTGCGCAAAAGCGGCGTAACGTTTGTGTCGTGCCCCACGTGCGGCAGGTGTCAGATTGAGCTGATTCAAATTGCGAACCGTGTCTATGAGCTGACAAAAAATCTTGATAAAGATATTAAAATTGCGGTAATGGGCTGCGCAGTCAACGGGCCGGGTGAGGCACGCGACGCAGATATTGGGATCGCGGGCGGAAACGGCGAGGGACTTTTGTTCAAAAAGGGGGAAATTGTGCGCAAGGTGCCGCAGGACGACATCATAGACGCGCTTATGCAGGAAATCGAACAATTTTAAGTAATCGGGAGGTCAGGCTATATGGAATTATGGGATATTTATGACACAGGCCGGAACAAAACGGGCCGCACGATGGAGCGCGGCAGCGATTTTCCCGACGGGGCAATGCATTTAGTGGTACATATTTGTATCTTTAACGCACAGGGCGAGATGCTGATACAGCAGCGCCAGCCGTTTAAGGAGGGCTGGTCCGGCATGTGGGATATTACAGTCGGCGGAAGCGCGGTTGCAGGCGACACGAGCCGTATGGCCGCGCACCGCGAGCTGCTCGAAGAACTCGGGCTCGACGTCGACTTTTCGGACAAGCTGCCCGCTCTGTCGCTCACCTTTAACCACGGCTTTGACGACTATTACCTGATAGAGCAGGAAGTGGATTTCGCTGCGCTCAAGCTTCAGCCCGAAGAGGTCGCGGCAGTGCGCTGGGCCTCACAGGAGGAGATTTTGCAAATGATAGACAGCGGCGGCTTTATCCCCTACTATCCGGACCTTATCCGCCTGCTTTTTCAAATGCGTCAAGGGCTGGGCGCACGGTTTCGGCCGGACACGTCCTGCCCGGTACAAAAGAAATAGTTATCTAAGGAACGATTCAAAGGAGAATCAGCATGACAAAAGTGAAAGACTTAATTGCGGATTGCGACGAGTCCTTACGCGCAGTCGAGCTTTCCAAAATCAGTGTGAATAAAAAAATGCGGACAATGGCGCTGAAGGTGTCGGAGACGGCAGTGCTGACCGAACGCCAGCTTGTATCCTTAAAACACGCATTTAAACATAAATTCAATTTAGACGACGTAGTAGTCGATATCGCGCCGGTCAATGTTCTGACCGACGCGGCGCTCCGCCAGCAGAAGGCGCAAGAGGCGCTTATCAAGCAGTTTGAGGCACAGCGCGGCACTTCTACCGTAAGCGAAATCATCACCGGGCGCAAAATCAAGGGCACGCTCCTCCCCCTTACGGAGGTTACACCCGAAGCGGGGCGCGTACGGACCAGCGGGCAGATTTTTGCGGTCGAGTATTTACAGCGGCGCGACAATTCGTGGATTGTGACGTTCGATATTACGGATAAAAAAACGTCGATTGCGGTCAAACTGTTCTGTGACCTTGCGCCGCGCAAAAATCAGGATGGCTCGTATGGCAAGCCGCGCGACAGCGCATCAAAGGAAAAGGTCGAAAAGCGGCTCAAGGTCGGCACATGGGTGTCGGTGTACGGCGACGTGGCGTACGACAAATATTCGCGCGACACAGTAATCACCGCCTACGACATTAACGAGCTGCCCGCGCCGGAGCCAAAAGAGGACAATGCGCCGGAAAAGCGCGTCGAATTACATATGCATACACAAATGTCCGCGATGGATGGTATCTCATCTGCGACGGATTTAATTTCCCGTGCGGCAAAGTGGGGACACAAGGCCGTCGCGGTCACAGACCACGGCGTTGTACAGGCGTTTCCGGAAGCGGCTAAGGCCGCAAAAAAGCACGGAATTAAGGTTATTTACGGCGTGGAGGGCTATGTCGTCGACGATAAGGCTGCGATTGTATTTAACCAAAAGTCCTTTCCGCTAAAGGGCAGCTTCGTCGTGTTCGACCTTGAAACGACGGGGCTTTCGGCGGAAAAGAATTTTATTATTGAGATTGGTGCAGTCAAAATCGTAAATGGCGAGGTAGTCGACTCGTTTTCCACCTTTGTGGAGCCGCCCGTGCCGATTCCGCCGAAAATTACGGAGTTAACAAGTATCACGGAGGCGATGGTAAAAGGCGCGCCGAAAGAGGATAAAGCTGTCAGCGACTTTATGAAATTCTGTGAAGGAAGTGTGCTTGTCGCGCACAACGCGCTGTTCGATACCGGCTTTATCCGAGCGAGCCTCGCGCGCCGCGGTGAAGCGTTTTCATATTGTTTTATTGACACAGTTGCGCTAAGCCGTAAGCTCTACCCCGAGCTAAAAAGTCACAGGTTAAACAGCCTTGCAAAGCATTTAAAGGTTAAGCTTGAGAATCATCACCGTGCGGTCGACGACGCACTCGCGACGGCACATATTTTTAAGCATATGCTGCAAAAACTCTCCGATATGGACGTAGCGGATGTCGCAGAGCTGAACACATGCTTCGGCGACAAGGTAGATGTGCGCGGGATGCCGTCGCACCATATTATCGTACTGGCAAAAAATCCAGTCGGGCTCGAAAACCTGTACCGGTTGATTTCCGCGTCACATCTTGACCACTTTTATCGGACGCCGCGTATGCCAAAAAGCGTCATCAATAAGTTCCGGGAAGGACTGATCATCGGATCCGCCTGCGAGTCGGGCGAGCTGTATCAGGCCGTGTTCGGCGGGCGCAGCGAGCAGGAAATTGACGACATTGCGTCGTTTTACGACTATCTTGAAATCCAGCCGCTCGGCAACAACGAGTTTATGCTGCGAAACGGACAGGTGGACAGCAAAGAGGATTTGCAGGACATTAATAAAAAAATTATTGCACTCGGCAGAAAGCATAATAAGCTCACCGTCGCGACGGGCGACGTACACTTTTTAGACCCGGAGGACGAGGTGTTCCGCCGCGTGCTGATGGCGGGCAAGGGCTTCGACGATGCAGACTTTCAGGCACCGCTCTATCTGCGTACGACGGAGGAAATGCTATCTGAGTTTGACTATTTAGACGAAAAGACGGCCTATGAGGTCGTTATCGAAAACCCGAACCGTATCAGCGATATGGTTGAGGAATTGCAGCCGGTGCGCTCCGGTACGTATCCGCCGAGCATCGACGGCGCGCAGGAGGACATCATCCGCATGTCGCACGATAAAGCAATTGAGATATACGGCGACCCGCTCCCACAGCTTGTCAAGGAACGGATGGATAAAGAGTTAAAATCCATTACGACGTACGGCTTTTCCGTTATGTATATGATTGCGCAGAAATTGGTAAGTAAATCGCTCTCCGACGGGTATCTCGTCGGCTCGCGTGGGTCGGTCGGCTCGTCGTTTGTCGCGTTTTTGTCCGGTATCACGGAGGTAAACGCGCTTCCTGCGCACTATATCTGCAAAAACTGTAAACATCACGAATTTGACGAGAGCGGCACGGGTATTTCCGGCTGTGACCTGCCGGACAAAATCTGTCCGAACTGTGGGCAGCCGTACGCCAAAGACGGGCACGACATTCCGTTTGAGACTTTTTTGGGCTTTGAGGGCGACAAGGAGCCGGATATCGACTTAAATTTCTCCGGCGAGTATCAAAGTGTCGCGCACAAATTCACTGAGGAGCTGTTCGGCGAGGGGCACGTGTTCCGCGCCGGTACAATCGGTACGATTGCGGAAAAAACGGCATTCGGCTATGCGAAAAAATACTTTGAGGAACGCTCGATCATTCCGCACAACTCGGAGCTCAAGCGCATTGCGCTCGGCTGTACGGGCGTAAAACGCACCACGGGCCAGCACCCGGGCGGCGTTATCATTGTACCGAAGGCGAACGACATTCACCAGTTCTGTCCGGTGCAGCATCCGGCTGATGATGCGGACAGCACAATTATTACGACGCACTTTGACTACCACTCGATACACGATAACCTGTTAAAGCTCGACATTCTCGGACACGATGATCCGACAGTGATCCGTATGCTCGAGGATTTGACTGGACTTGACGCTAAGAAAATTCCGCTCGACGACAAAGAAACGCTGTCGCTGTTTTTAAACACCGACGCGCTCGGTGTAACACCGGACGAAATTGGCAGCGAAGTCGGAACGTTTGGCGTACCGGAGTTCGGGACGGAGTTCGTGCGTCAGATGCTAATTGACACGAAACCGACGAAGTTTTCCGAGCTTTTGCGTATTTCCGGTCTGTCGCACGGCACAGACGTGTGGCTCAACAATGCGCAGGACTACATCCGCAGCGGCGAAATTGTGTTGTCTGAGGCCATTTGTACGCGTGACGATATCATGATTTATCTCATGCATATGGGGCTTGCGCCAAAGCTGGCGTTTACCATCATGGAAAAGGTACGGAAGGGCAAGGGGTTGACGCCGGACGACGAGGCGGAGATGAAAGCGAACAACGTGCCGCAGTGGTACATTGATTCCTGCAACAAAATCAAATACATGTTCCCAAAGGCGCACGCCGTGGCATATGTCATGATGGCGTTCCGCATTGCGTATTGTAAGGTGCACTACCCTATCGCCTACTACTGCGCATACTTTACGATTCGCGCGCTCGGCGCGTTCGACGCGCACTTGATGTGCCGCGGAATGGCGACGGTGCTCGACGCAATGAAGGAAATCAAGCAGAATCCTGCTGCAACGCAGAAGGACAAGGATTTATATACGACGCTGGAGCTGTGCCGCGAGATGTACGCGCGCGGGTTCGAGTTTTTGCCTGTCGACTTATACGAGTCGGACGCAAAGGATTTTCTGCCCAAGGACGGGAAAATCCTTCCCCCGCTTTCGAGCCTGCCGAATGTCAGCATTGCGCAGGCGCAGGCCATCTGCGAGGAGCGCGCAAAGGGCGAGTTCCACTCGGTTGAGGACTTACACATGCGGACAAAAATCAGTAAAAACGCGCTCGACACACTCGAGCAAAACGGATGCTTTAAGGGTATTCCGGAGAGCAGTCAGATGTCTTTGGCGGATTTGCTGATGTAAATAAAAGCAGGCAAATGCCTGCTTTTATTTTTCCGGTTTTGAAAAAAGCCCTTGCCGTCAATTTCTTTCACAATAAAAAGTTAAGATAATACAAGTAAACCTTCATTTTTCCCCTTGACGCTTCGGATAAATATCGGTACGATTAGTAGCATAACTACTACATATGAACAGGAGTGATTCCCATGCGGTTTCGTCAGGTACATTTAGATTTTCACACGTCAGAATTAATAGAAGGCATTGGCGCAGCATTTTCAAAAGAAAACTTTCAGCAGATGCTACGCCTCGGCCATGTTGACTCAATTACCGTATTTTCCAAGTGCCATCATGGCTGGGCATATCATCCCAGTAAGGCAAACGAGATGCACCCGTACCTTACCTTTGACCTGCTCGGCGCACAGATTGAAGCCGCGCATGAAATCGGCGTCAAAACGCCGGTCTACCTTTCGGCCGGCCTTGATGAAAAAATAGCACGGCAGCACCCGGAATGGCTGATTCGTGCCGCAGATGAAAGCACGCCGTGGGTAGAGGATTTTATGCATCCGGGCTATCACACGTTTTGTATGAACACGCCATATCTTGACATACTGCTCGCGCAGATACGCGAGGTCGCGCAAAACTACGACGCAGACGGCATCTTTTTGGATATCGTCGGCGTAAAGCCGTGCGTCTGCCAGAACTGTGTGCGCGATATTTTGGCGCGCGGCAAGGACCCGCGCGATGAAGCAGCCGTACTTGAGCAGGCAGAGCTGACCTATCAAAACTATCTTACGAAGACACGGGCAGCGGTAGACGCTGTAAAGCCCGGCCTACCTCTGTTTCATAACGGCGGGCATATCACACGCGGACGGCGCGAATTGGCCTCTGCCAATACGCACCTCGAACTGGAGTCGCTCCCGACGGGCGGCTGGGGCTACGACCACTTTCCGCTCTCAGCACGCTACGTACAGGGGTTGGGACTACCGTTTTTAGGCATGACGGGCAAGTTCCATACAACATGGGGCGAATTCGGCGGCTATAAGCATCCAAATGCGCTACGCTACGAAGCGGCACTCTCACTTGCAAACGGGGCGCACTGCTCGATAGGCGACCAGCTCCACCCCTCCGGCAAGATGGACGAGGCAACATACCGTCTGATTGGCGCGGCTTATGCCGAGATTGAACAAAAAGAACAGTGGTGCAAAGATGTAACAAACGTTGCAGACATCGGCGTTTTAAGCATTGAAGCGCTTCACGGCCCGTCAGGGGATAAATCCAACAGATACGACGAAGGTGCAGTGCGTATGCTGCTCGAGGGGAATTATCTGTTCGATGTAATTGACACACAGAGCGATTTTACACAATATAAAGTACTCATCCTCCCGGATGAAGCAACAGTAGATGAAACGCTTCTGCCTTTGCTTGAGGCATATATAGAACAGGGCGGCAAGCTCCTTGCAAGCGGAAGCTCCGGCCTCACACCGGATAAATCCAAATTTGCGCTCGGCTTCGGCGTTACATACGGTGGCCCATGTGCTTATAATCCAACTTATCTGCGTCCGGAGTTTACACTCAAAAACTTTGCGCCGGCCTCGTTTGTATTGTATTCACAGGCACAGGAGGTTACGCCCAGTGGCGCGCAGGTGCTCGCCGTGCGTGAAAACCCATACTTTAACCGCGACGTGTTCCACTTCTGCTCCCACCAGCACGCGCCAACCACGATGCAGGAAGCGGGCGCAGCTATGACGCAAAACGAAACGGGAATTTATATCGCCTACAATATTTTTGAAGAATATGCGACGAAAGCAAGCATGATTTTAAAAGAGCTTGTCTTCCATGCGCTCGATACCCTGCTTGGGGCGTACAAAACACTTGAAACCACGCTGCCGGCACAGGGTGTGACCACGATACAGCAACAGACGGCCCAAAGCCGCTATATCCACCATCTGCTCTACGCGACGCCGGTGAAGCGCGGCGAGGACATCTGTGTAATTGAGGATATTGTGCCGCTCTATAATGTGGCGGTAAAGGTCCGCCTACCGCAAAAAATAAAAAGAGCATATCTTGCACCACAAATGGATCCGCTTCCTCTTACACAGCAGGACGGGTACGTGTGCTACACTGTGCCTAAGCTCGACTGTCACCAGATGGTTGTGCTGGAATATTAGAAATCAAGTCCCCTATTTTAAAAATAGGGGGCTGTTTTGTTGGGCGGAAATGAGGGTATGTATAAGGTAAATATGATTACAGCATTAGAAAAATGAAATTGTTTTTTATAACTACTTGTGAAGGATGGTGCCCAATGAAAAAATATAGCATTTTAATATTATCTTTAATATTTCTATTGTCAAATAGTTCTGTATCAGCGTTTACAATGACCTTTGCAGTAGAACAAATAAGCTTTGATGACATTTATCCATTGCCGAATGCAGGATGTATGAGGGAGTATTATATTACCACCATCAATTCAAGTCCTTATCTTGTAAGCACATTTACACCTCATTTAATACCATACGATGAAAGTGAATATCAATTTTTTATTGAACAGATGAAAACGCCAAACTATTATATCAGAGCGGGTGAAAATTATTTTGTCAGAAATGCCGGACTGGATCCTGCTAATGCCATTAAGGTATGGAGTGAGAGTAGATATCCGGTACAGTTGTACGACAAGAATTTCAATCTATTGAAAGAGCATACCTTTGATATGTATGTTACAGACATTAGTTATTACGATGGTAAATATTATTGTTATTTACCAACAAAGGTAATACCTAACAGTACAGAGTGTATACCGCCGCGTGTAATGGTATCAACAGACTTTGAAAACTGGGAGCAGACGACGGACAATATGCTGCCACGGGCTAATAATAAATTGGCGTACAAATGTCCCAATGCTGGTACAACAAACATTTCCCAGCCGACCGATAGCGTCGCACTAAAATTCGGAGCGTTTATACCGATTCAATATGAAGCAGAGAGGAAAAGTTCGTACTGCACGGAATTTGGAGATTGGATTGTGAAATATGATGCTGAAGGTAGTTTTTATTTTTCAAATGATAATGTTTACTTTGTAAAAATAGCGGTTCCGACTGCCATAAAAATATGGTTGGTAGATAATATTTACGAAAATAGCGGCTGCATCACTGTTATTTTACAAGATAATATGCCAAGAAGCTGGAAATTAACAGTTTCAACACAAGAATTATACGATGCATTAGAAGCCCAAAAATCCGCGCCCTACGTCTGCGTGAACGACACTGTTCTCGGCTTTACCCAGCCGCCCATCACCGAGTCCGACCGCACGCTCGTACCAATGCGGTTCCTGTTCGAGCAGCTCGGTGCCGAGGTGGACTGGGACAACGACACACAGACGGCCATCGCGCAGAAGGCGAACACGACGATCAACTTTTCAATCGACAATACCACCGCAACGGTGAACGGAGAGCAGGTCACGATGGATGTACCAGCCCGATTAGTCGGCGACAAGACGATGGTACCGCTGCGGTTTTTGTCCGAGGAGCTGGGCTACACGGTCGAGTGGGACGAGGGAACGAGGATGGCGACTGTAATTATGCCGGGGCAATAGCACGATTGATTCTGTAAGAAGCAACAGAATTGTCTCAAAAAGAATTTCATAAAAGTTTTCATACACTGAAAATCATTTCCTGTTTCTTGCTATCCTGTATACAATATCTCTACGATATTGAAAAACCATATAATATGTGATACAATATTTTTAGAAGTTTTGCTTTTGAGACGTTGTTTGAAAAGGGAGGATGGAAATGAAACTGGCATTTTCGACTTTAGGCTGTCCGGACTTTGACTGGCCGGACATTTACGCCATGGCGAAGGAT
The DNA here is from genome assembly GCA_900550065.1 of uncultured Eubacteriales bacterium. GTDB lineage: Bacteria > Bacillota > Clostridia > UBA1381 > UMGS1253 > Aphodoplasma. Next base: position 21,325 of record URQR01000005.1, read on the forward strand.
TTTGGCTTCAACGGAATCGAAATCCGTGGCCTTGGTAACGATATTTACGCGGTAAAAGCGCGCCCGTTTACACAAAGCGCGCTCCCCGCGACAAAGAAAAAGCTTGCATCCTTGGGGCTTGAGATCCCGTGCCTGTCGAGCGGATGCTGTCTGAAGTTTAAAGAAAAGGAAGAAGAGACAAAAAGCGAAATCCGTAGCTACATTGCGCTCGCAAAAGAACTCGGTACACCGTATATTCGGATTCTGGCCGACCTTGAACCGAACCCGACGACCGATGTGGACGATACGTATGTCGTAACCATTTTAAAAGAGCTTGCGCCCGAGGCAAAAGCGAGCGGCACAACGCTGCTGGTAGAGACCAACGGTGTTTATGCTGATACAGCGCGCCTCGCAAAGCTTTTGGAGGCGGTTGACCATCCGTCGGTTATGGCCCTTTGGGATATGCATCACCCGTATCGTTATATGGGCGAGTCTGCACAGCAGACAATTGACAATATTGGACGCTATATTAAATATGTCCATGTAAAAGACAGCGTAATGGCTGGCGACACCGTAGCTTATAAAATGATGGGTGAAGGCGATTTACCAATCAGGGATATGCTCTGCGCGCTGCAAGGCATTGGCTACGACGGCTACGTTTCGCTTGAATGGGTAAAACGCTGGGCAGCGCAGCTGTCCGACGCGGGTATCGTTTTCCCACAGTTTATGCATTACATGACAGCATATCAAAAGGAAAATCATTCGTTTTTGCAGGACAACAACGCAAAAACGGGAAAATACGTATGGCGCAAAGAAATGCTCATTGACGAGACCTTCCCGGACGTACTCGACCGGATGTGCAAGGAGTTCCCGGACCAGTATGCGTTCCGGTATACGGAGCTCGATTATACAAGGACCTACCCACAGTTCCGCGACGACGTGGACACTTTTGCGCGCGCGCTCATTGCAATGGGTGTACAGCGCGGCGACCACGTTGCGATATGGGCAACGAATGTGCCCGCTTGGTATATCACCTTCTGGGCGACGACAAAAATCGGCGCGGTGCTTGTGACGGTCAATACGGCGTACAAAATCCACGAGGCGGAGTATCTGCTGCGTCAGTCGGACACGCATACACTCGTAATGATTGACGGCTTTAAGGATTCCGACTACGTTGGAATTATGAAGGAACTCTGTCCCGAACTTAAAATCTGCGCGCCCGGCGAGCTTAACTCGGAGAAGCTGCCGGTGCTGAAAAACATAATTACGGTTGACAGTAAGCAAGAGGGCTGCTTTACATGGGACGAGGCGATGGCGCTGGCTGAAAAAACGCCGCTTTCCGAGGTGGAACGCCGCCGCAGACAGATTAATAAGCACGATGTTTGCAACATGCAGTATACGTCCGGTACAACGGGCTTCCCGAAAGGCGTTATGCTGACGCATTACAACGTTGTCAATAACGGTAAGGCGATTGGCGACTGTATGGATTTGTCCACAGCCGACCGCATGATGATACAGGTTCCGATGTTCCACTGCTTCGGTATGGTGCTTGCGATGACAGCGTCGATGACGCACGGTGTAACGATGTCGCCGATGCCGGCGTTTTCACCGCGTCGCTCGCTCGCGTGCATTAATAAAGAAAAAATCACGGCATTTCACGGCGTGCCGACGATGTTTATCGCAATGCTCGGGCACGAGGACTTTGATAAGACGGACTTTTCCTACATGCGTACCGGCATTATGGCGGGCAGCCCTTGCCCGGTCAAGGTTATGCAGGACGTTGTAGAAAAAATGCATATGGATGAAATTTGTATCACGTATGGACAGACAGAGGCGTCGCCCGGCTGTACGATGAGCAAAACGACCGACTCGCTCGATGTACGTGTCAACACGGTCGGCGGCGCAATGTTCGGCGTTGAGTGTAAAATTGTCGACCCGGAAACGGGCGAAGATTTGCCCGACGAGGTGGACGGCGAGTTTGTTGCGCGCGGGTACAACATTATGAAGGGTTACTACAAAATGCCAGAGGCGACAGCAGCGGCGATTGATGAAAACGGCTGGCTGCACACGGGTGACTTGGCGCGCCGTACGCCGGAGGGCAACTATAAAATTACCGGCAGAATCAAGGATATGATTATCCGCGGCGGCGAGAACATTTATCCGAAAGAAATTGAAGACTTTATCTATACGCATCCGAAGGTAAACGATGTACAGGTAATCGGTGTGCCGGACAAAGATTACGGCGAAGAAATTATGGCCTGCGTCATCATCAAGGAAGGCGAAACGCTGACAGAGGAAGAGCTCAAGGAATACGTTATGACCCATATGGCAAAGCATAAGGTGCCGCGCTATATCGACTTTGTGGATGAGTTTCCTATGAACGCAGCAGGGAAAATCTTAAAATACAAAATGCGCGAACAGGCTGTCGAAAAGCTTGGCCTGCAAAAAGCAAACAATATTGTAACCGCGTGACAAATAATACAAAAAAACACGGCCGGAAGGATCCACTCCTTCCGGCCAATTATTATTTTAAAAGCCCATTTAATCAATTATATGGTTTCTAATCGCGTAATTACGCCCCATTTTTTTGATTTCTTCCACAGATGCACCACAAATATTTGCCTGTAAAACATAAGAAAGACAGTCAGACCATTCTCTGAGCGAATAGTTATCGTCCGCCGCCTCTAAAACAAGCTCTAACGCCGTCTGTCTATAGCGTATATCATGCAAATCCGATAGATACTCACACCCGGTGTTTTTATACACATGGTCAAGAAGACCCTCTCTCGTTGCTTGTCCTAACGCTGAAAGGGACATCCCAATTTGATTTTTGTGTTTTGCCATACGTTCACCTTATTTCATGTATTTGACAGCACGGTTGTGGAAAATATTTACTGTCTACCCTATCATTTCCTCAAGCCAGCTTTTTTATACATTCATATATAGTATAGCACACAGTTTTCGTTTGTGTCAATTATAAATAATCAATCGCGATAATTATATATCTTTGTCGATGCCATATAATAATCATAAGAGGTGTTAATATGATTATTATTTCCGCAGAGCGAATCAAAGAGCTCAGAATACTAAATAATTTTACACAGACCGAACTGGCGCAGCATTTAAATGTAACACGCTCAAGTGTGAATGCGTGGGAAATGGGAATTTCGATTCCTTCCACCGCCATGCTGGTAGAACTTTCTCAGATTTTTCACACATCGACCGACTATATCTTAGGAATCAATACAGACGAAGTGTTAAATATCAGCCATCTGACAGAAAAGGAAAAGTCGCTTATTTTTAATATGATGAATTATTTTGAGTCCGTCAGACAATAAAAAGATGATATACCCAAAATGGCATATCATCTTTTTTTCTGGTCTAACACATTGACATCATTATGATTGATGTTTTATCAGTCCAAATGCTTTTGACAACTCCATCACTACGAGCGGTACAAGGCAAAGCCCAAACGCAATCAGATAGAGCTGCGGCGTGAGCGTCACAAGTCCGAACGGAATCATCAGCGGCGTAAATACAACCGCGAGCACAAGCAACAGCGACGCAAGCGCGGCAAGATTTAGCTTTTTATTCGAAAACGGCCCAATCTTAAACAGCGAATGCTCCGAGCGCATGTTAAACGCCTGTACAACCTGCGACAGGGATAGCACAATAAACGCCATTGTCTGTCCCGCAGCGAGCTCGCCCGTCATCGTCTGCCCCAAATAGAACGCTAAAAGCGTCAGCGCGCCGAACATACAGCCCTGCAGCGCAATCCGTACACCGAACCCATGTGCAAACAATCCTTCGCTCTTTGGCTTCGGTTTTTTGTCCATTACATCCTTTTCGACCGCTTCCATGCCAAGCGCAATCGCGGGCATACTGTCCGTTACAAGATTAATCCACAAAAGCTGCATCGAAAGAAGCGGCGTTTGCCGCCACAGCAGCATCGCAAAAAACACCGTCAACACTTCGCCGATATTCGTCCCCAGCAGGAAGCCGACCACCTTTTTAATATTTGCATAAATACCGCGGCCTTCGCGCACCGCGTCCACAATGGTCGCAAAATTGTCGTCCGTCAGTGTAATATCCGCCGCGCCCTTTGCAACATCCGTTCCCGTGATCCCCATTGCGCAGCCAATATCCGCCGCTTTCAGTGCGGGCGCATCGTTGACGCCGTCGCCGGTCATGGACACAATCTCACCCGTTTTCTGCCACGCATGTACGATACGAATTTTATTTTCCGGCGAAACGCGTGCATAAACCGAGATACCGCGGACCCGCCGCTCCAGCGCAGCATCGTCCATCGTATCAAGCTCCGCGCCTGTGATGGCTTCGTCGCCGTCCTGTAAGATGCCAAGTTCTTTTGCAATCGCAGATGCGGTCACAACATGGTCGCCCGTTATCATAACCGGCTTGATACCCGCCTGCCGGCATACAGCAACGGCCTCCTTCGCCTCCGGGCGCGGCGGGTCAATCATACCAACCAATCCCATCAGTGTCAGCCCATTTTCCAACGTTTCGCTCGTCAGTGTCTGCGGAATTGCGTCAACCTGCTTATATGCAACAGCGAGCACACGCAGCGCCTTCGCGCTCATTTCATCGTTGATTTTACGCGCCGCCGCAATGTCGCCCGCGACACAGCGCGCTGCCAACACGTCAAACGCGCCCTTCACAATTACAATATAGGTTCCGTCAATTTCGTTCACCGTGCTCATCAGCTTTCGGTCGGAATCGAACGGCAGCTCTGCGCGGCGCGGATACTTCTGATTCAGCGCATTTTTTTCCATACCGTTTTTGTACGCCGCGAGCACAATCGACGTTTCCGTTGGGTCGCCAATGTGCTTTTCTTCCCCGTTCTCAACCGTTACAGAGCCGTCGCTGCACAGGGTTCCGTATTGTAACAGCAGGCGTACCGCCTCGGAGTTCTGCGCACTGATAGGCTCTAATGCGCCGCTCCCGTCCACATACGCCTGCACAAGCGTCATCCGGTTTTGCGTCAGCGTACCCGTCTTATCCGAACAAATGACCGACGCGCTGCCGAGGGTTTCTACCGCCGGTAAACGGCGGATAATCGCGTTTTTCTTCACCATACGCTGGACACCAATCGACAACACAATTGTCACAATTGCCGGAAGCCCCTCCGGAATTGCGGAAACGGCGAGCGAAACCGCCGTCATAAACATCTCCATCGCCGGAAGTCCATCAATCAACCCTACGACAAAAATAACAGCGCACGCTGCGAGCGCGACGATACCGAGATATTTGCCCAGATTCGCGAGCTTCTTTTGCAGCGGCGTCTGTGTATCGCTCTCGCCTTCGAGCAGGTTTGCAATTTTGCCCATTTCGGTGTCCATACCCGTTCCCGTAACGACAGCTGTTGCCGTACCGTATGTGATAGAACAGCCGGAAAAAACCATGTTGACACGATCGCCGAGCGGAGCGTTTTCCTCTACCGCAGCGTCTGCGTCCTTTTCCGACGGGACAGACTCGCCCGTAAGAGCAGACTCCTCTGACTTTAAGCTCACCGAACGCAAAAGGCGCGCGTCCGCCGGCACAAAGTCGCCGGCCTCTAAGCGGATAATATCTCCGGGTACCAAATTCACCGCATCAATGACCTGTTCTATGCCGTCACGAATCACCCTTGCGTGCGGCGACGACAGGCCCTTGAGCGCGTCGAGTGCCCTTTCCGCCTTACTTTCCTGCATCACACCCATGACCGCGTTTAATATTACAATCAGTACAATCAAACCCGGCTCAAAAAACTCGCGCGGATTCCCCTCGTAGCACGCGATACCGAACGAAACGGCCGCTGCCGCGAGCAAAATCAAAATCATTACATCTTTAAACTGGTCAAAAAACCGTTGTAGATTCGTCTTTTTCTTTTTTTCGCGCAGCTTGTTTTCGCCGTATTTGTTTTGTGCTTGGGCCGCGCTTTGCGCACTAAGCCCCTTTGCGGCATCGGTGCCAAGCGAGCGGATTAGCTCTTGTAGTTCCATACTGTGGGGTTGCAAATCAATTCCTCCTCAAAATAGACTTATGTATCGACCTGATATGCATAGCATACGATACAAATACAAATTTGTCATCAGACAAAAACAAAAACCGTCCAATTTTTTCACAACCGTTGCAAAGTGCAGCGTCCTGTGGTAAAATAGTCTCAAAATCTTTGATTTTGAGACATTGGAAGAAACCGCTGTCGGGACACCGCCCCTCCTCCCGCAGAGCGGGAACGCGTTTTCTTCAGGTCTGGACAAATAGTCTCAAAAGTACAGCTTTTGAGACAGTTCATGTTTTCCCCTATCCGACCACAGGAGGTGTCGTATGCCTGACTCCAATATTACAAAAAAAGCACTGGCAGGTGCAATGAAGCAGCTCATGGCGCAGAAGCCGTTTGCGAAAATCAGCGTCGGGGACATCTGTGCGCTCTGTGACATGAACCGCAAAAGCTTCTATTACCACTTTAAAGACAAATACGACCTTGACAACTGGATATATTATACGGAATTTGTCGGCGCGGTGCGCGATAAGGATTACTCGGACGGGTGGGATATTCTTACCGATATTTGTATCTATTTAGAACGAAACCGCCCGTTTTATTGCAACGCACTCCAAGTTGAAGGGCAAAACTCTTTCCGCGATTATTTTTGGGAAATGCTGACGCCTGTCGTGGTTGTTATTCTCTCAGAAATATTTGAAAGTGAGAAAAGAGCCGACCCGTTTTATACGACGTTTTTTGCGGACGCCTTTTTAGCAGCGATTGACCGCTGGCTGCTTAAAACACCCGGCCTGTCCGCACCGGAATTCACCCATTTGCTGCGCATGGCCGTGACCGGGGCCGCAAGTACAGCGAATCCTTCGCAATTCTGATGCGTCAGTCTTACAGAATTGCGTTTTTATTTTTCTGTCTTTTGTTTTTTGCGCGGTGCAATTTTCTTTAATATATCCGCGATTCTGCTATTGCATACATTATATTCCGTGTAGCTTCCACTTTGTCCAAACAAATATGCGCTCCCGTCCGCGCAGAAGCCGACGGAGCACGCCTCGTCGGAAACGATTTGGTCGATATACAATAAATCTGAAAGTAAATCTATCAAAACCGTCGGGTAACGCTGCGCTTCCCGTATTGCGCGGACCTGTGATGCTGCCCGCTCCCGCGTCTGCACGCCGCTCTCGTCTCCGGCGATAAAAAATGTAAAAACACAGTGCGACGGGAGAATTACCTCTTCTAATATGGACGCGAGTGCATCGCACGAATCCGTATAATAGCTGTGCGCCGCAAACAAAAACTTCCCCTCGCGCAGCCGCGCGGCACAATCGGAAAACGCCGGCGAATCCACCAAAACAGACACCATTAAGTTATGTTTTCCGTACAGCCGCGCCACATTTTCACTCGTCAATACCTCCGGTGTGGTAAAAAGAAGGAAGGCGCAATCACTGTATTGCGTAACCAAACGGCTAACCTGCTCAATACAGTCAGTATCGCAAAACAGTAAATATGTGTAAACGCCAAGCGCGCGCGCTTGTGCAATCGCATCCTCAATCCTGCCGCCCTGAAGCAGCGCACAGCATGGTGCAAGCGTAAACGCAATCGCCCACGGAATATTATAGCCGTACTTTTCCTCGTTTTCACGAATCAGACACGCTCCATTTGTACAGCCATTGTATCCCAAATTCATCCCGAACATTTTTAGCGTTTCCTGCTCGACATGGTATACAACATCTTTGATGAGCGTGTAGTACGCACTTTCTTCATTTTTAAGCATATTCTGCGCGGTCGCAAATAGCCTCTTTTGAAATGCGCCGTTTGAAAAGTGCAGGCCCAAATCAATCAGGTTACGGGCGGTTCTGTCCGGGTCTTTTCTAATATCGTCAATTGCCTTATCAACCGTTGCAGATAATATCGTCCGCGTTAAGTCCGATTGCTTCAAGCAAACCCCTTCTTTCCGAATTCTTTTTCTGTTATTTTATCATAAATGCGGCACAACAATGGCACACCCATGAAGAAAACGCGTTCCCGCTCTGCGGGAGAAGGGGCGGTGCCCCGACAGCGGTTTCTTCCAATGTCTCAAAATCAAAGATTTTGAGACATTTTTATCATATCCGTTTTCCTCCTGTTATAAAACGGACAGATTTACATATCTGTCCCAAAAGGTAACAGATTCAAAAAATAGCCAAAGATTATACTTGCTGAATTGTAAACCGCAGCTGCTGTACCCGGCTTGTAGCCGAAAAGCGAAAATCAATTAAATATGCCGTCTCTACAGGCCGCATCTCCATTTTACAGATGTTTAGGCGCGGCTCAAACTGCTCGCTTGACACGGAGATATCCACGAAAATATCCGTGGAAATATCCGCCTTCGTGTCGCAAATGAGCCGGTATTGTCCAATCCTGACGGCATTTCCCTCGATGACAGGCTCTATCCGCGTCACAAACCGCTCCGTTATTTGTATATCCTCGCCGCTGACCGTATCGGTAAGCGTAACCCCATCTTTTTCAACCGTAAAGCTGCGCTTTAAAGCGGACAGTCCGCCAACATCATATGCGCCCGACAGCTCGAGCGTACAGCTCTTTTCGTCATGCTCAAGCAGCTTTGCCGCGTACTGTTTGCCCGGCTGCTGGTATGTGCCGTTCACGATTGGTACGCTATGCCCGCGCGACGAGGTACAAAGAAACTCGTACCTTTGGTCGGTGAAGTAGCCGTATAAATACTCGCTCCAGCCCAGATCGTCAATGATAAACGCCCTGCCGTCAAGCAGAACAAAGCCCCCGATGTCATTGTGATTATGCGGCTCGTCATTGTCTCCGCCTTTGCAGGCAAACGCAAAGCCCTTTTCCTTGCGGATGTACCACTGCGCCTCCTCCCAGCAGGCTGTCTCCGCTTTTTCTTGCTGCGGCTTTTGCGTTTCATCGTACCAATAAAAGTCGCGCAGAAAGTCGGCAAACCGATAACGCGTATCGTCGTCTAAAATCGCCTCATACCGTTCGTCCGGCGCGGTCACTTCCGTGTATTCGCGCGCAAGGAAATGATTCAGCCCGATATGGCAGTTTAAGTTGTGCGGCGCGTCGGCAAACGGTACAATTAAATCGTCATGTAAAAACGCCTTCTGCCGGAAGGAGGCAATCCTACGCACCTTTTCGTCTTTGAATAAATCAACCGTGCCGTGGCTGTACTCGCGCACAAGTGCGGCAAAAAAGCAAAAGTACCCGAAGCCATACCCCCACTACAGTACGCCCACCATGCAGCAGCCGTCGTCGTGAT
>URQR01000006.1 GCA_900550065.1 uncultured Eubacteriales bacterium
CAATGATGTATCTCTTTTCGCCGTCCTCATACTCGAGCAGGGCGATGTTTGCGCTTCTGTTCGGGTCGTATTCGATTGCAATAATGTTTGCTGCTACGCCGTCCTTATCGCGCTTAAAATCAATGATTCTATATTTTCTGCGGTTACCGCCGCCGCGATGACGAACGGTGATTTTACCATATGAGTTTCTGCCTGCATTTTTCTTGAGCGGCTCTAAGAGCGAGCGCTCCGGCGTTGTCTTCGTGATTTCCTCAAAAGCGGAAACGGACATGTGCCTTCTTGCAGGAGAAGTAGGATTGTACTTTTTAATCGCCATCCTAATTGTCACTCCTTACCTAATTAATATTATCAGACTTTTTCTTTTACGCCATGCCCTCAAAGAACTCGATGGTCTTGCTGCCCTCTTTGAGCTTGATCATCGCTTTTTTATAGGAAGCGCGGCGGCCTTCGTGCGCGCCCATACGCTTCATCTTGCCCTGCATGCGTATCGTCGTAACCTTCTCAACATCTACGCCGAAAATCTCTTCGATTGCATTTGCAATCTGGATTTTATTTGCGTTAATCTTTACTTCAAAGGTGTACGTTCTGTTCTCAATCATTTCCATCGAATGCTCGGAAATGATCGGGCGGATTATAATATCGTGAGCAAAGGTCATCTTGCGCACACCTCCTCGATTTTCTCCACAGCATCTTTCGCTATGATAAACTTCTTATGGTTCAAAATCTCATAAACGTTCAATACGTCAACATTGCTCGCCTTTGCGCCCTCAATGTTGCGCACCGACTTGTAAACGTTTGTGTCCATCGCAGCAGTAACAACGAGCGCCTTGCTGTCCGCACCGAGCGCCTTGAGCATCTTCGCCGCTTCCGCCGTCTTGATTTCGTCAAACTTCAGGCCGTCAACAACAATGATGTCCTCAGCCGCAACCTTCGACGAAAGCGCCATCTTCAGCGCGAGCGCCTTTACCTTTTTGTTCAGACGGTAGGAATAATCCCTCGGCTTCGGTGCAAAGACTACGCCGCCGCCCGTCCACTGCGGAGCACGGATCGAGCCCTGTCTTGCACGGCCTGTTCCCTTCTGCCGCCACGGCTTAATACCGCCGCCGCGCACTTCCGTACGGGTCAGCGTGCTCTGTGTGCCCTGTCTCTGATTCGCAAGATAGTTCACAACAACGTCGTGCAGCACGCTCTTCTTCACTTCTACGCCAAAGATCTCGTCCTTTACGTCGATTGTGCCAGTCTTTTCGCCGCTCATATTATATAAATCCAATTTCGCCATTTATAAGTTCCTCCTTTCCGATCAAATTCGATTACGCCTTCACTGTGTCTTTCAGGATTACGAGGCCGCCCCTAATACCGGGGATACCGCCCTTTACACAGATTAGGTTGTTTTCCGCGTCAATCTTTATGATATCGAGGTTCTGAATCGTAACACGCTCAACACCCATATGGCCCGGGAGCTTCTTGCCCTTACGAACCTTCGACGGGTCGGAGCACGCGCCCATGGAGCCGGAGCCTCTGTGGTAACCCGAGCCGTGGCTCTTCGGACCAATGTGCTGGCCGTGACGCTTAATCGAACCTGCGAATCCTTTACCCTTTGAAATACCCGTTACGTCGATTCTGTCGCCCACTTCAAATGAAGTAACCGCCAGCTCGTCGCCAACGTTTAACTCCGCCGCGTTGTCGAGCTTAAACTCGCGCAGGAAGCGTTTCACCGGCACATTCGCCTTCGCAAAATGGCCTTTTTCCGGCTTGTTCGCAAGCTTTTCACGCTTGTTCAGGTAGCCAACCTGTACGGCGTCGTAGCCGTCTGTTTCCGCTGTCTTCTTCTGCACAACCACGTTCGGCTCTGCCTGAATGACAGTCACGGGAACGAGTCTGCCGTCTTCCATGAAGATTTGCGACATGCCAAGCTTTGTTCCCAAAATTGCTTTTTTCATTTCCTTTCTCCTCCTTATCGGTTATTGGTTTACCGCGCGCAGCGGCAAACGTGACCCGCAGCAGGGCACATGGCCCGCTACAACTTACAGCTTGATTTCGATGTCGACGCCAGCCGGCAAATCAAGCTTCGTCAGAGCTTCTATTGTCTTTTGAGTCGGAACGAGCACGTCGATCAGTCTTTTGTGCGTCCGCATCTCAAACTGCTCTCTCGAATCCTTGTACTTGTGAACCGCACGCAGGATTGTTACGATTTCCTTCTTCGTCGGAAGCGGAATCGGCCCCGACACCTTCGCGCCTGTTCTCTTGGCTGTCTCTACGATTTTTTCCGCCGACTGGTCCACCAGCGAATGGTCGTAGCCCTTCAGCCTGATTCTGATTTTCTGGGTTGCTGCCATAGTTTTACCTCCTTGTAAAATTGTTGTTTTGGTTGTTCCACATACGACAGCACGCACTTTTTCGTGTGTACACCCCGCCGGGTGTTCCTGCCTCTTCCGAAATAAAACCCGGATTACCCATCCAGGGCATACCCGGGTCATATACCTTGTCTTAGCAGCAAAATGCGCGCGTAAAAACGCGCAGACCGCCCCTATCAAGATACAGAAAGCTGCAAAACCACATATGAAAGTGCAGCGTGACCTGTCGCCCGGTTTCAGGAATCGGACATTCTCCACGGAAAAACCAGGCCTAACTTCGCCTGCAACCTCCCGTTTCATCGTATGCCATGTCACAACGAATAATATTTTACCTTATATAGCCGGATTTTGCAAGCTTTTTTACCGTTTTTTACGAAAAATTACTATAAAAACTTTTACGAAATTTTTGCGTGTTTTTTGTGAAAAATCACAACAAAGTTCATGGCTACGGTTTTAGCTCCGCGCAGCGGCCGTTTTCAAGGGGGTGCAACGACCATTACATGGAGCCGTAACCCACGCCGGAAAATATACAGCACAGTAAACCATGAAATCAGTCTTGTCCATAAGGCTTTTTCTCATTTGTAAGACCTAAAATATAGTCCACCGTCGTTCCATAAAATTTTGCGAGCTTTATTAAAACCTCTGGCGGCATCATTCTTTGACCAGTTTCATAGTAGGAATATGTCCTTTGCGTTATATTAATTGCTTCCCCCACTTGTGTTTGCGTTAAATCGTTATCTTCTCGAAGCTCTTTTATTCGTTTGTACATCTGTTTCACCTCAATTTAAATCTATTATCCTATAGAACAAAACATTCTATTGACTTTTAGATTGTTTTGTTCTATAATTCTTTTTAAGAGGTGATTATCATGCAAAACAAGAATACCCCACTGAAAGTACATGTCAGCATCACCCTCGACGAAGACGTCGCAGAGGAAATCCGAAAAAGAAGCGACAATGCGTTCCGCTCTTTTTCTCAGTACATTAACATTGTTCTGCGGCAGCATATTGAACGAGCGAAGCGAAAGGCAACGTAAGCCGCAGCAAAAAAGGGCGGCACACGCCGCCCCCATACTCTATTTCAATTTGCTCTGCGCCTTCAGCCGCAGGCTGTTATTGAGAATCCGCTTGCGCAGGCGGAACCCCGCCGGCGTCACCTCTAACAGCTCGTCCTCGTCTAAAAACTCGATCGCTTCCTCAAGACTCAGCTTCTTCGCCGGCACAAGCCGGAGTGCGTCGTCGCTGCCGGACGCGCGCGTGTTCGTCAGCTGCTTTTTCTTGCAGACGTTCACGCTGATGTCGCCCACCTTCGGCGAAACGCCGACCACCATGCCCTCGTATACCGGCGTGCCCGGCTCGATGAACATGGTTCCGCGCGCCTGTGCGTTAAACAGGCCGTAGCCGACTGCCTCGCCCGTTTCAAACGCAATCAGCGACCCAGTAAAGCGGCGCGTAATCTCGCCCTTGTACGGCTCATAGCCGTTAAATACGGTGTTTAAAATCCCTTCGCCCTTCGTGTCGGTCAAAAACTCGCTCCGATACCCAAACAATCCGCGTGCAGGGATGTTGTACTCGATGCGCATCCGCGTCCCAGTCGGCGCCATGTGGACAAGCTCGCCCTTGCGCTGACCCATCTTTTCCATGACAGAGCCGACGCTCTCCTCCGGCACGTCGACCAAAAGCCGCTCCATCGGTTCGTGCGTCTTGCCATCGATTTCCTTAAACAATACGCGCGGCGTGCTGACCGCAAATTCATACCCTTCGCGGCGCATGGTTTCAATTAAAATAGACAAATGCATCTCGCCGCGGCCCGACACGATAAAGCTGTCGGTCGTTTCCGCGTCGCGTACACGCAGCGATACGTCCTTGAGCAGCTCACGGTAGAGCCGGTCACGCAGCTGGCGCGAGGTGACAAACTTGCCCTCCTGCCCGGCAAAGGGGCTGTCGTTGACCGAGAAGGTCATCTCAACCGTCGGCTCGCCAATCTTGACAAACTCGACCGGTTCCGGCGCATCCGGTGCAGTCAGCGTGTTGCCGATCGTAATATCGTCCAGCCCGGACACGCACACAATATCGCCCACCTTCGCGCTGTCTGTCTGTACGCGGCCTGTACCATCGATTTGATAAATCGCGCCCACTTTTCCCTTGTGGGAAACATCTTTGTCGTGGAAATCGCACACCGCAACTTCCTGATTGACGCGCAGCGTCCCGCGCTCAATGCGCCCAATCGCCATGCGTCCAACGTATTCGCTGTAGTCAATCGACGAAATCAGCATCTGGAATGCACCGTCCTCGTCGCCCTCCGGCGCGGGAAGGTAGTCCACAATTTTATCAAATAAAACCGTTAAGTCCTTGCCCTGTTCATTCGGCGACTCCGACGCGGTGCCGTCGCGCCCGGAACAATAGATAATCGGGCTGTCAATCTGCTCGTCCGTCGCGTCCAGCTCAAGCAAAAGCTCGAGCACCTCGTCGCCCACCTCGCCGAGCCGTGCGTCCGGCCGGTCAATCTTGTTGATGACAATAATAATCTTATGTCCGAGCGCAAGCGCCTTCGAGAGCACGAACCGCGTCTGCGGCATCGGCCCCTCCGCCGCGTCAACGAGCAGGATAACGCCGTTTACCATTTTAAGCACGCGCTCCACCTCGCCGCCGAAGTCGGCGTGCCCCGGCGTATCGACAATATTAATCTTTACGCCCTTATAGTGCGCCGCCGCATTTTTTGACAAAATCGTGATACCGCGCTCGCGCTCAAGTGCGTTATTGTCCATGACACGCTCCTCCACGACCTGATTTTCGCGGTAAACGCCGCCCTGCTTGAGCAGTTCGTCAACAAGCGTTGTCTTGCCGTGGTCAACGTGTGCAATAATTGCTATATTTCTCAAATCTTCCCGAATCAAACTACCGACTCCCTATCATAAAATTCTTCCGTTACAATTCAACTTATATAGTATAGCACAAAACCTTTCATAAAATAAAGATATTTTTCCGTTCTGGCAGTTGTTTTGCGCGGTTTTTACACACATTTTGACCACAGCGGCACAATTTTTACAAGAATTGCGCCGGAAGATAGCGGTATTTTGTCACTATAGACACTAATAGCAGGGAATATATAAAACGGCGGGGCCTTCGCCCCGCCGCAATTAGTACAGCTCATATTCCCAAACGCCGTCTTCCCCCTGCCGGTAGAAAAACTCACTCATTTCCTCGCTGTCAAACACCTGCAAATGCTCCATAAAGCTGTTTACAAGCGAATAATGTGCCAGCTCGCTGCGCTTCACCCACCGCATCTCGCCCTCCGCTGAAGAGGTAAGCGTGCCGGAAAAGCAGTCCGTTTTAAAAAGCAAAACAATGTAGCGCACATCGGGCTTCGTTTGCCACTGCTTAATCCCGCACAGGCGCGGTTTTTCAATCGTCAGACCCGTTTCCTCCAGAATCTCGCGTTTCACAGCCTGTACAAACGACTCACGCGCCTCGACATGGCCGCCCGGGAACGTCCACCCCGCCCAGTCCGGCTTTACCCGGTTTTGCAGCAAAAGCGTATCGCCGCTATATACCATACACATCGTCGTAAGCTCCACTTTTTCGTATCTGTCCATCGCTCTGCCTCCTATTTCGTATAGTCCCTGCACGCCTGTATATAGGCCAGCACATTTTCCGGCGGGACCTCCGGCTCAAGCATATGGGTCGGCGCAACAAACAGCCCGCCCGACGGACCGGCAATGTCAAGATTGCAAAACACCGCGCGCCGCACCTCGTCCGGCGTGCCGAACGGCATGGTCGTCTGCGTCCCAATCGTGCCATGAAACGACAGCGCACCGCCGTATTCACTGTGGATTTCTACAAAGTCCATACTCTCCGGCTGAATGGGGTTTAATACGTCCACGCCCGCCTCAATTAAATCGCCAATCAATGGCGCCGCAAACCCACAGGTATGATATAAAACAATCAAATCGGGCTTTGCCGCCTTCGCGGCAGCAATCAGCCCTTTCAGGCGCGGCCAGAGCCATGTGCGGTACAGCTCCCGGCTCATCATAATCCGGCTTTGCATTCCGATATCGTCGCCAATATAGAGAATATCCACCCCCGCGCGCGCAAATGCCACGGCGCGGCGCGTATTAAGTTCTGTAACGGTATCCAAAATATATTCCGCGATGGGCTCCTCGCACATCATATCCATCATCAGGTCTTCCATACCGCGCAGATACCAGCTCTGCTCCCAGATTGTCATCTGCATGTTCCCCACCGCCGCAAGGCCGGCCGCTTTTATGGTATCGGCCTGACGCTTCTGCGCTTCTTCGCACAGCTCCAGCCGCGGGAACGGATATGCTTTCACTGCGTCGAGACTGTCTATTCCACTTAGCGGATGGCGCATATACGTCATATGCTTCGCCGCCGCACTCCCCTTTTCGTGCGCTACGCCCCAAGCGTCAATCTCCGCCCCCGGCTGTAAATTTGTATAAAAGCCTTCATAAGCCTCCCGCGCGGCGGGCACGAGCCGGCTGTCACAGATATTTTCCCACGGTATGCCAATTTCGTCCCTATCAATTAAATTTTCCATCTTTGCCGCGAGCTCCGGACACATATCAAAGTGAACCGGCACGGATTCATACCCTGTACGCCGTAATAACGATAGTAGATTGTCACGTTTATTCACACGCTTTGCCCCCTTTTCCATGCAACCTTCTTTATTGCAAACAGTATACTACTTTTGGGCAAAAATTGCTATACTTTTTTACTTTTCCTCAAGCCGCCGCGCCATCATAACGCCCATCACAGACGCCATCATCAACCCACGCGTCCAGCCGCTCGAGTCGCCGAGGCAGTACAGCCCGTCAATATTTGTATTTAGCCCGCTGTCCATCTTCACCTTATTGCTGTAGAATTTCAGCTCCGGCGAGTAAAGCAGCGTTTCGACGCCGGCAAAGCCCGGCACAACGTGGTCAACCGCTTTTATAAAGCTGATGATGTTCATCATCGCGCGGTACGGCATCGCCGCGGTAATATCGCCCGCCACCGCGTCGGGCAGCGTCGGCTTCAAATTCGAGCGCGACAGCTCCTTCTGCCACGTGCGCTTACCGGACAGGATGTCGCCGTAGCGCTGGACAAGAATGTGTCCGTCGCCGAGCATATTCGTCAGCTCGCCCACCTTTTGTGCATATTCAATCGGGCGGTTAAACGGATGCGTAAAGTTATGCGAACACAAAATTGCAAGGTTTGTGTTGTCCGACTTTAAGTCCTTGTAGGAGTGGCCGTTGATGACTGCAAAGCCGCCCGGGTTCTGGCAGAAAGTACGCACCTTATCGCAGAACGGTTCCGGATAGCCAATCAGCTTCGACTCATAGAGTACGTCGTTGACCGCCTCCATAATCTCATTGCGCACCTCGACACGTACGCCAATGTCCACCGTGCCGGGCTGGTGTGCAATGCCGTGCTTTTCACACAGCTGCTCGAACCAATGCGCCCCGCGCCGCCCGACCGCCATCACAATATGCGCTCCGCGGATTTCAAACTGCTTTTCCCCGTCGTCAGCCGTCACACCGACACATCTGCCGCCATCGAGCAGGATTCCCTCGCACGAGGTACCGAACAGTATCTCAACACCGTTTTCAAGCAGGTATTTTTCAATGTCATAATAGAGCTGGTGCGCCTTCTCCGTCCCGAGGTGGCGGATTGGGCAGTCGACGAGCTTCAGCCCCGCCTGAATCGCGCGCTTACGGATTTCTTTAATCTTATCCGTTTCCGAAACGCCCTCCACCTTATCGTCTGCGCCGAACTCGAGATAGATTTCGTCCGTATAGCCAATCAGCTCCTGCGCCTTTTGTGCGCCGATAAGCCCCGGCAGGTCGCCTCCCACCTCGTAGCTGAGCGAGAGCTTGCCGTCCGAAAATGCGCCCGCGCCGGAAAAGCCGGTCGTTACGTGGCAATACGGCTGGCATGACACACACTTGCCGGTCTGCGCCTTCGGGCACTTACGTGCCTCTACGCTTTTACCCTTTTCGAGCATCAGTATCTTTTTTCTGCTCCCCTGCTTCAAAAGCTCCAGCGCAGTAAATATCCCCGCCGGGCCCGCGCCTACAATTACAACATCATATTGCATCCTGTTACCCTCCTTATTTCCTTCACACAAGCAAACCCAAAACACAAAAGCTACCAAACAGATGGATATACCCGCCCCGTCCGGGGCGTCCTATAGCCAGCTATTGTGGTAGCTCGTAGAAACATTCAACCAGATTATGAATTTATATATTCCGCCAAGAAAACAGTATACCAGAGGCCGCCGCAGTTGTCAAGCATATTCCTACTCCCGTACCTGCCCGCTGCCGTAGATGATATACTTAATCGTCGTCAGCTCTTTTAAGCCCATCGGACCGCGCGCATGCATCTTCTGCGTGCTGATACCGATTTCTGCACCAAAGCCAAACTCGAACCCGTCGGTAAAGCGCGTAGACGCATTTACGTATACCGCCGCCGCGTCAACCTCGTCCAAAAACTTCTGCGCCGCAAAGTAGTCCGACGTCACAATTGCTTCAGAATGCTTCGTATTATGCGTATTGATATGCGCAATCGCCTCGTCAATGCCGCCGACAATCTTGACCGACATGATATAGTCGTTATATTCCGTGTAAAAATCCTCGTCCGCCGCCGGCTTAATTTCCGGACAAATCGCAACACTTTCCGCGCAGCCGCGCAGCTCTACGCCGTGCTTTTCAAGCGCCCCATAAATTTCGGGCAGGAACTTTGCCGCAATAGAGCGGTCAATGATTAAGCTTTCCGCCGCGTTGCACACCGACGGGCGGCTCACCTTCGCGTTGACTACAATATTGAGCGCCATATCCATGTCGCACGCGCTGTGGACATAGACGTGGCAGTTGCCCGTACCCGTTTCAATCACCGGTACGGTCGCATTCTCCACAACAGAGCGAATCAGCCCCGCGCCCCCGCGCGGAATCAATACGTCAATATAGCCGTTTAGCTGCATCATCTGCGTCGCAACCGCGCGTGAGGTATCCTCTACCAAACAGATACAATCCTGCGGCAGACCAACCTGCGCCAGCGCGTCACGCATCACCTTTGTCAGCGCCATATTGGAGTGAATTGCCTCGCTTCCGCCGCGCAGAATCACCGTATTTGACGCCTTTAGACACAGCGCCGCCGCGTCAACCGTTACGTTCGGCCGCGCTTCATATATTATACCAATTACACCGAGCGGAACGCGCTTCTGCCCGATTTTAAGCCCGTTGGGCCGCTCCCACATGCTAATGACCTCGCCCACCGGGTCGGGCAGGCTGCGTACCTGCATCACACCGTCCGCAATTGCACAAATCCGCTCCTTCGTCAGAGCAAGCCGGTCGAGCATTGACGGCGCAATTCCCTTTTCGCGCGCATTTTGCAGGTCGATTTCATTTTGCGCAATGATTTCCTCCGTGTTTTCCCGCAACAGTTCACTTATCTTTAAGAGCGCCTCGTCCTTCTTCGCACTCCCCGCCTTTGCAAGCGCATAAGCCGCCTGCTTTGCACCGTTTGCCAGTTCTATCAATTCCCGCATCGCGTTTCCTCCGTTCCAAATGTCTGTTTCTATGCCAAAAACAATGTCCCGACCGGCTCACCGTCGAGCATTTTATAAATATCATACGGGTTCTCGCCGTTTAATATTACCATATTGATTCCCGCCTTCGCCGCAATTTCGCCCGCGTGCAGCTTTGTAACCATACCGCCCGTGCCGCGCCGGCTCCCCGCGCCGCTCGCGCACTCCTTTATCTCGGGCGTAATTTCTTCTACCACATGGATGAGCTTCGCCTCCGGGTTACTTTTCGGGTCCTCGTCGTAAAGGCCGTCAATATCGGATAAAATCACGAGCAAATCCGCCGAAATCAAGTCCGCCACAAGCGCCGACAGCGTATCGTTGTCGCCGAACTCCACCTCTTCGGTTGACACCGTATCATTTTCATTCACAATCGGAATTACGCCGATTTCCATCAGCGTTTCGAACGTATTCTGCGCGTTTTGCTTGCGCAGCGAATGTTCCATCACATCCATTGTCAAAAGCACCTGCGCGACCGTGTTATTGTACTCAGAAAATAGCTTGTCGTACAAATACATCAGCTCGCTCTGCCCCACCGCCGCCATGGCCTGCTTGTGCGGAAGCGCCTTCGGCCGTTCACTGCGGCCCAGCTTTGCCACGCCAACCGCAATTGCGCCCGACGAAACGAGTACGATATCCTTGCCGGAGTTGCGCAAATCGCACAGTACGCGCGCGAGCTTCTCCACCCGCAGGAGGTTGAGCTTTCCGTTTTCATATGTAAGCGTCGAAGTACCGACCTTAAAAACAATCCGTTTTGCATGCTTGAGCGCTGAAGTTGCCACCAATATCCACTACTTTCTTTATTGTAATTTTTCTGATTTTTGTATTTAATTTATTATAATATGTATTTTAGAAATTGTAAAGGAAAAACGCACCGTATAGCGAATTTTTTATTCATAGAACGCTGTAAAAGTTTACAAAAAATTTTCTTTGCTTCTCGTTTCATGATATGTTATACTGAAGATAATGAAGAAAAACGGTATTAAAATCTCTTAGTAATTTTAGGAGGGCTTACTATGCAGCAGACAAAAGTTCTCATCGTGGATGATGACGTAAACATAGCGGAGCTGATTCGGCTTTGTCTCGAAAAGGAAGGGTACGTGACCGTTGTTGCAAACGACGGCATGAAGGCAATTGAAAAATTCAAGTCAGAAGCGCCCAACCTTGTTTTGCTTGACGTGATGATGCCAAAGGTGGACGGTTGGCAGGTGTGCCGCGAGGTTCGGCGCGTCAGCAATATACCAATCATTATGCTTACTGCGAAGGGTGACACGTTTGACAAGGTGCTCGGTCTTGAGCTCGGCGCGGACGACTATATGGTAAAACCGTTCGAGAGCAAGGAGCTAATCGCCCGCATCAAGGCGGTCATGCGCCGGTATGAAACAAAGGGGCAGGATATTACGCAGGAGGTCGTCTACCCGAACCTTATTATCAACCTGTCTAATTACGAGCTGAAGATTGAGGGCGAGACAGTCGACATACCGCCCAAAGAGCTGGAGCTTTTATACTTTTTGTGCTCGAACCCGAACCGCGTCTATACGCGTGAGCAGCTTTTAGAGGAAGTTTGGGGCTTCGATTACTTTGGCGACTCGCGCACGGTTGACGTCCATGTCAAGCGTCTGCGCGAAAAGTTAGAGGGTCACGAAAAGAACTGGCAGCTCAAAACCGTTTGGGGCGTCGGCTATAAGTTCGAGGTGAAGTAAATGTTTAAAACAATTTTTGGGAAGCTGATGTGGGCGAATGTCGCCATTCTATTCGTCAGCTTCTTTTTAACAGGAATTATGCTTTTTTCCATGCTCGGCCGCTATGCGGTCGACCAAAAGGCAGCGTCGCTCAGGGAAATTGCGCCGACGATTGCCGATATTACCGTCAGCCTACAAATCGAAAACAACGATATGTTCTACCGCAAGCTGTATTTAGACAACCTTGAGGCAATCAGCCTTGTGAGCAGCACGCATATAATCGTAACAAACGCAAACGGCGAAGTATTTGCGAAAACGTCGCGTATCACCAGCACGCCGACGCGCGTTAACGAAGAATTTATGCGCGCGCCTTTAAGCGGCGTTACCACGCAGATTACGGGTAAGCTCGGCGGCATTTTTAAAGAAAATGTTTTAACGGTCGGATACCCAATCAAATACAATAACGATGTAATCGGTGTCGTATTTTTAAACGTACCCGTCCCGAACCTTGACCAAGACCGCTTCAACACGGCGCGGCTGTTTATTGCGGTCAGCGCGGTTGTCCTTTTGATCGCATTCGTAATTTCTTATATTATATCGCAGAGGATGTCGCGCTCGTTAAAAAGCATCAATCAAGCCGCAAAAAATATTGCCTCCGGTAACTTTAAGTCGCGCGTTCACGTATCAAGCAAGGATGAAATCGGCCAGCTTGGGGCAACCTTTAACTATATGGCGGAGGCACTCCAGCAGCTCGACGATACGCACACAAGCTTTATCGCCAACGTGTCGCACGAGCTGCGCACACCTATGACGACGATTTCCGGCTTTATCGAAAACGTATTAAACGGCACGATTCCAAAAGAGCGGGCCGGAGAGTATCTCGAAATTGCGCTGAGCGAGTCGAAGCGGCTCGCGCGGCTCGTAACCGACATGCTCGATTTTTCTAAGATGAGCCTCGGACAGTTTTCCGTCGATATGAAGCCGTTCGACCTCGCGGAGCTGATTCGCCTGACTATCATCCAGTTTGAAAACCGGATTGACGAAAAAAATCTTGACGTGAGCGTCGACTTTACGAGCGAACACATCAATGTCATCGCCGACCGCGACGCAATCTCGCGCGTTGTAACGAACCTGATGGATAATGCAGTAAAGTTTTCCGACCCGGCGGCGCGGCTTGACATCAAGGTATTCACGAAGGGCGGTAAGGCCTACACCGCTGTGTCGAACGAAGGCTTCGGGATAGATCCGGAGGATTTACCGCATGTGTTCGACCGCTTCTATAAAACGGATAAATCGAGAAACGATAAAAAGGGAACGGGGCTCGGGCTCTATCTGGTGCAGAATCTGCTCGCAATCCACGGCCAGAACATTGTCGTCAACAGCCTCGACATTTCCGACGAGGAGTACGGCGGCAACCCCAACCATCCGGCAAAACGTACGACGTTTATCTTTTCGCTCGAGCTGGCGTAGGTTAAAAAACTGAAGCAAAAATAATTGTTTTAGGTTTTACACTTTATTCATACTTTAGACAAAAAAGGGTTGTATAATAAAGCCATAACAAAACAAAGCGGCAAAATAAAAAATGAGGTGACTTTATTATGAGCGATTACAAATGGTATCCAGACGATTATCAGATGGGCATCGAGCCCCATAAACCACAAACGGCGCTTGTCGTTTCCGAAGCGGCGCAGGAGCCGAAAAAGAAGAAGATGAAACCGTGGGTGGTTGCGCTGGTAACGGCGCTGATTACCAGCCTATTGTGTACCGGCGTGCTTGGCGCATTCGTCTTTGTTCCGGCTTTAAATAATTTAAACTCCGGTTCTACTGTCATTTATAAAGACGGCAACGACCTGCGCAACAAGATTGACCTTTCGACTGCGCTCGGCTTACAGGGCGAATCGGCAAGCGGGCAAGAGCCGCTCAGCATTGTTGAAATTTCGCGCCGGGTCGGCCCGGCAGTTGTCGGGATTACCGCGACAGGCCAGTCGTCGGGCGGCATGAGTATGTTCGGCCTCCCATCGCAGACACAGAGCAGCGGCTCCGGTATTATCATCAGTGCGGACGGCTACATCGTAACGAACAACCACGTAGTACAGGGCGCGTCAAAGCTGAAGGTAACGCTCAATACGCTGGAGGAGTACGACGCAAGGCTTATCGGCACAGACCCGCAGACCGACCTTGCGGTAATTAAAGTCGAAGCGAGCGGCCTAACGGCGGCGGTGCTCGGCAACTCGAGCGACGTAGAGGTCGGCGAGCTTGCGATTGCGATTGGTAACCCGCTCGGTCAGGAGCTTGCGGGCACAGTTACAACAGGTATCATCAGCGCGACAAACAGAACCGTCACAGTCGATGACGTAGAATATACCCTTTTGCAGACAGATGCGGCAATTAACAACGGTAACTCCGGCGGTGCACTGGTTAACGCTTACGGCGAAGTAATTGGCATCAACAGCGTAAAAATGGCCTCGACCGGCGTAGAGGGACTTGGGTTTGCAATTCCGTCGGACACCGCAAAGCCCATTATCGGCGACCTGATTAGCTATGGCTACGTAAAGGGCCGCCCAATGTTCGGCATTATGGCGCGAAACATTACGGAAGAAATGTCACGCTATTACGATTTGCCGGTAGGCGTATATATTACCAGCATAGAGGAGTTTTCCGCGGCGGAAACGGCCGGTCTCAAGCCCGGCGACGTGATTATCAAGTGCGACGGTCAAACGATTGAAACACTTGACGAGCTTAATGAAATACGCGACCAGCATCAGGTAGGCGATACGCTGACGCTGACAATTGTCAGAAACGGCGCAAAATCAGATATATCCATTACGCTCGGCGAAGACCGCACAGGTGCGGCAACGCCGACCCCCGCAAGGCAGTAAATTTATATCGTAATTCCTTTTAAACAATTTAGATAAAGGAATGAATTGTGCGGCGAAAGTCGCACAATAAAAAAAGAACCGGTCTCCCCCTTTTCCGGTTCTTTTTTTGTTCTTTTTGACTTTTTTTTCTGCCTGTAGTATACTATACGCAAACTATGGCTTGTATTTTACTGCGTTTGACTTAAACGGAGGCTTATGATGCAATATACCGGTGCGAGGATTGTCCTCGAAATCATAAAAGAAAATCAAATTGATACCGTATTCGGCTACCCCGGCGGGGCAATCCTGCCGATTTACGACGAGCTGTACAGCGGCAGCCACGGTATCCGCACGATTCGCGGCGCACATGAGCAGGGAACGGCGCACGCAGCGGACGGCTATGCGCGCGTGAGCGGAAAAACGGGCGTGGTCTTTGCGACCTCCGGCCCCGGCGCGACGAACCTTGTGACCGCGCTCGCAACGGCGCAGGCCGACTCCGTCCCGCTCGTCGCAATCACAGGCAACACCAGCATAGATCTGATTGGTAAGGACAGCTTTCAGGAGGTGTATATCGCCGGCATCACGATGCCGATTACCAAGCACAATTTCGTCGTGCGCGATATCGCTGACCTTGCCCCCTCCCTGCGGCGCGCGTTCGAGATTGCCCGTGAGGGGCGGTGCGGAGCAGTGCTGGTCGATATTCCGAAAAATATTTTAACACAGAAAACCAATTTTACAAAACCGCGCAAAAAAAAGAGCGTCGTCCCCAAAGTTCGGAAAAACGAAATAAAAAAGCTTGCCGCGCTTATCAATAGCAGCAACCGCCCGCTCGTCTACTACGGCGGCGGCGTTATCGCGTCCGGCGCATCGGAGCTGCTGCACGCCTTTTGTACGAGTGCGCATCTGCCCGCGTGCCATACGTTGATGGGCTCGGGTGCGCTTCCGTCGAATTGTGTATACAATTTTGGTCTTGCCGGAATGCATGGGCGGCGTAGCGTCGCAAAGGCAATTGACGAATGTGATTTGCTGATTGCGCTTGGGACGCGTTTTTCCGACCGGGTTGCGCTTTCCGGCAAGGATTTTGCGCACGAGGCCAAGCGCGTCCATATTGACATTGATGACGCAGAAATCAGTAAAAACGTACGGATTTCGCTCGGGATTCAGGCGGATGTGGGCGATGTGCTATCACAGCTGGACGGCCTTGTTGAAAAAAAGGAACGGACACAGTGGCTGCGTCATTTGCAAAAACTGCGTACTGAATTGGATCATTCGGCCTATGCCGCCGTATCCGGCTTTTCGCCTCTGTACATCATAGACAAGCTTGCGCAGGCGGCAAACGAGGACGCAATTATCGTCACCGACGTCGGGCAGCACCAGATGTGGACGGCGCAGCGCTACCCCTTCCGCCATCCGAAAACCTTTATCACGTCGGGCGGTCTCGGCACAATGGGCTTCGGTATGGGGGCGGCTGTCGGCGCGCAGCTCGCCGCGCCGGACAAGCAGGTGTTTTTAATTACCGGCGACGGAAGCTTTCACATGGACTTAACAGAGCTATCCACTGCGGTACGCTATGGCGCAGCTGTCAAAGTCATTGTTATGGACAATGAATCGCTCGGCATGGTACGTCAATGGCAAAGCCTGCACTACGGCGCGCGCTTTGCAGAAACAGATGAAACGAGCGGCACGGATTTTGCCGCCCTCGCCCGCGCCTTCGGCGCACAGGGCGCAGCTGCAGACACATGTGCGGCGTTTGACACAGCGCTGGCGGAAGCGGTCAAGAGCGACACGCCGTTTGTCATTCATTGTAAGATTGATAAAGCCATCGAGGTAGAGCCGCTCCTGTGCGAGAGCGGCGGGCATATCCTGATGCGCTGAGGATAAAACGAAAGGAAGATTTTTTGCATGGAAGACTATATCCTGTCTGTTCTCGTATCCAACCACTCAGGTGTGCTGTCGCGCGTGTCGAGTCTGTTCGGTCAGCGCGGCTACAACATCGCCTCGCTCACGGTGAGCGCGACCAGTAACGACAAAATCTCGCGCATTACGCTTGTCGTGCGCGGCGACGAATCTATTTTGGAGCAAATCACCAAGCAACTGTCTAAGCTGGAGGACGTCATCAAGGTGCATAAGGTTGACGCAGCGAACGCGCTGTGCCGCGAGCTGCTTCTCTTAAAGGTAGAAATTGATGCCTCGACACTGACCAAAGTGAAGGAGGCTGCGGAGCTGTTCCGCGCAAAAATCATCGATGTCGCGCCCGCCTCCATTATCATGGAGCTGACGGGGCAGGAGAGTAAAATCGACGCGTTTTTAGAGTTTTTACATCCCTATACCGTCATCGAAATGTGCCGGACGGGTATCACGGCGATGGAGCGCGGCAGCGGCGCGGTGCTGTAGACGATGAATCAGGAACGGTTTGAACAGGTTTGCAAAGATATTGCCGGACAGAGGCAAAGCGGCTCCGGCATTGGCACGCTGGCAGAGAAAACACTGCACGCCGTGTTAAAGCGGTATTTTGAGCCCGATGAAACAAAACACGAAGTCAAGGTTGGCCGCCATGTGGCCGATATTGTCAACAACAGCGGTATTATTGAAATACAGACCCGCGCCTTTAACGCCCTGCGGCCCAAGCTCGAAGCCTATTTGGCGGCGTATCCCGTCACGGTTGTCTACCCTATTGCGCGGACAAAGTGGCTCTATTGGATTGATTTGGAGAGCGGCAGTATCACAAATAAGCGCAAAAGCCCGAAAACCGGCACATACTATGACGCGTTTCGCGAGCTGTATAAAATCAAGCCCTATTTGCACCACCCGAACCTTCATATTCGCCTTCTCCTGCTCGACATAGAGGAATACCGCTACTTAGACGGCTGGAGCACGGACAAAAAGAAGGGCTCGTCGCGCTGTGAGCGGATTCCGGTCGGGCTTGTTGATGAATTAGATCTCCATTACAGCGTGGATTATGCACAGCTTATCTCCGCCGCATTATCCGGTCCGTTTACGACGAAGGACTTTGCAAAAGCCGCCGCCGTTCGGCAAAAGACGGCGCAGACGGTTGTACACCTCCTGCACCATATGAGCGCGCTGTACCGAACCGGGAAGCATGGTCGGGCCTACTTATACGAAAAAAGCGACAAAAAAGCCACGGATTGACCGTGGCTTTTTCTTATTTGTTCAGCTGGGTAAGAAGCTGCTTCCGCGCCCATTCATAGTCCTGCGCCGTAAGGCTGACGAGGTCGTCCGCCTTTTTCTCGTCGAGCGGCTCCATATCTTGCGGGCTTTTTATTTTGATGATTCTTTCTACTATCTCGTCTACCAACGCTTGCTGCCCCTGCTTTTTGGCCATTTGCAGCAACTCATAGTCCAAAATACCGCGCAGAAGCGCCTTGTAGCGCAGGCTGAGGAGCGCCTCCCCGCCGCGCGACGGGTACACGAAATTTGTGTCGCCACACCGCCAATCCGGATACCGATAACGTAAATCCTTTCGCGGTTCGTCGGGCCAAACCGTATAATTCCAGCGCAAAAATCCGGCGTATCCTAAATAGTCAGTCAAATACCCAATCGCGCGCGCCTCAAGCAGATGCGAGCAAATATAAGTGTTCGGAACTTTCGGCATACAACACACGTACCATGCAATTCGATGCGACCCCGCATCTGCCATTTCACGCAGAAGGTCATGGTCTTTCGCCACGCAGAACAGCCCCGGTACAAAGTCGGACACTTTATCCTTAAATTCTTCAATAAACTCACGGTGGTTGACCGCCGTTTTATATTGAAACTGCGGCACAGCCTCCCGCACTGCGTCGACACTCTTGTGATAACGCTCCATGTCCGCCGGCTCGTCCGCAACGATGCGGACAATATCAATATAGCCTTTTTCAATAAAATATGCACCGAGTGCGCGGATATAGGCGCGGATACCGTCCGCGTCAGAAATGTAGCCATATGTACCCGCTGCCTCGTCAAAATAGCGCACACGGATATATTCCGGATACCCCTTTGGCATAAAGGAATATTCCTCGTCGTCGCACGCCCAAATATTGCATAGGCCGAACACTTCAATCTCGTCCTTGATTCCATACCGGAAACATAGGTCAATGTAACGCTGCATCACGGAAAAATCGTACTGATATTCCCCCGCTCTGTCGCGCCATACCCGAATCATACTGTACTCAAACAGGTCGTCCTTCTCCTGCGGGTCGAAAAAGCACCGCTGGCCCGACCACGGAATTTCGCTTGCAACAATAGTAATTGCCTTCTGGCCCAGCGCGCCCAGCGATTTGATATAGCTTTCCAGCGCCGCAAAATGCGCGTCGCCGTAGAGCGGCGTTTCGTGCTTGCGCGCGATATTGCTGTTGTGCTGCCACAAATCGAGGTAGAAGCTGCGCTCCTGCGCCGGCGGCAATGTGATGTCGTACACAGTCACAGTGAAAGGCAGCGACTGCGCGAGCGTTTCCGTTTCAAACATTCTGTGCGTGTATATCTCTATTTTCCCCTCATATGTTCCCGCCGCAATCTCCGTCCCGATTGCCGCCTCCGCCCAAATACAGCAAATTTCGTCCGGGTCGATTTCCACGGTGGCATCGTGCAGCAGAATATCCGCTTTTCGTATTCCGTCATCGTCACGCACTGCGCCGATATGCGACAGCGTCATCTCAAACGGCAGGCCCGATACCGCGACACGAAGGTTGTCGCGTACGTCGCGCGTGCTGAAGTACGGTTCATATCCAATTGTAACCGAAACCGCCGTATCCGCCGTCAGCAAAAGCTGAAACGCCGCGAAGTCGTTTTTCGCCGTATTTACCGCAATTGTTTTTTCTCTCAGCAAAGCAGCGTTATATTTTTTCGCTCCGCCGCTCATATAGGTCCGCTCATAGGCATGCTTATAGCTTTCGTGCTGAAAACCGCATTTTATTTCCATTCCATATCCCCCTCATAGTGTGTTTTTCATAGAGCAAAGTCAAGTTATTTTTAGTGTTTTGGAATCAGTTACGCAGTATCATATTATAAATACGCAAAAGCCTTGCTTTTGCGTATTTATAATATCACGCTCCGCTTTGTATTGCAAGTTAAATAGTTGCCGTTTCCGCTCTTTTTCTATACAAAAAAGCCAACAAGCCGCTGCGCCTGTATCAAATATTGTTGAGTTTTGTTTTCCTGCAATAATATGTGTTGAAATTCAATTTTGACTTGCTTATACTAAGATGGTGTGATAAGATATAATAGTCTCAAAAGCGGAGCTTTTGAGTCCTTGGAAAAAGCTGCTGTCGGCGCACCGCGCCTCCTCCCGCAGAGCGGGAACACATCTTTTTCAGGTCTGCGCCGCATTTATGGTAGAACAGACTCAAAAGCGGAGCTTTTGAGACCTTGGAAAAAGCTGCTGTCGGCGCACCGCGCCTCCTCCCGCAGAGCGGGAACACATCTTTTTCAGGTCTGTGCCGCATTTATGGTAGAACAGACTCAAAAGCGGAGCTTTTGAGTCCTTGGAAGAAACCGCTGTCGGGACGCCGTCCCTCCCCCTGCTACGCGGGAACGCGTTTTCTTTGGGCTTGTGTAATTTTTATTGTAAAATTTTGCAAACGAAACTATAGGAAAAGTTTATAAGAAAATTCGGTAAAAGCAACCGAAAAACGGAGGTAAAACAATGACCGATGCATTTACGCTCTCTGCCTTTTCGGACGAGATTTCGCCCGATATGAAAGAGCAGCTCTACTACCTGAATCAGTTTGGGATTAAATATTTTGAAATACGCGGTGTAAACGAAAAAAACATTGCCGACCTCACGCTTGACGAGGCGCGCAAGGTCAAATCGCTTGCGGACGGCTACGGGATACAGGTTTCTTCCATCGGCTCACCGATTGGTAAAATCAAAATCACGGACCCGTTCGAGCCGCACCTGGAACTGCTTGCACATATTATAAGCCTCGCGAAGCTGTTTGAAACGGACTATATCCGTGTGTTCAGCTTCTTTATCCCGCAGAGCGAAGACCCGGCAAAGTATAAAGACGAGGTCATCCGCCGGATGAAGGCGATGACTGCACTCGCGGAAAAGGAGGACATGATTCTCCTGCATGAAAACGAAAAGGAAATCTACGGTGATACTGCGCCGCGCTGTAAAGAGATTTTAGACGCGGTTCACTCGCCGAATCTACGCGCTGTGTTTGACCCGGCAAACTTCGTCGAATGTGGGCAGGAAACATATCCAGCGGCATATGAGCTGCTCAAGGACGATGTCGTGTACATACACATCAAGGACGCGCTCGCGCATGGTAAAATCGTTCCGGCCGGGATGGGAAACGGACATGTCGAGGAGCTTTTGCGTGCCTTTGAGCAAAAGGGCTACCGCGGCTTTCTGTCAATTGAGCCGCATTTGGGCCAGTTTGACGGCCTTAGCGCGCTCCAGTCCGACACCTCTGTTGTAAATGAGGATAGAAGCGGCCCGGATACGTTTAAGATAGCATACGATGCACTTGTAAAAATATTAAACAAAATTTGATAAAAATAAATTCGGGAAAGGAACCGTGTAAGCTATGGAAAAAATCAAACTTGGTATCATCGGTGTGGGCAACATCGGCGTGACCCACTCTAAAAACATCATAGGCGGACACACAAAGCTCGTTGACCTTGTCGCGGTCTGCGATATAGCGCCCGACCGGCGTGTATGGGCAGAAAAGAATTTACCCGGCGTAAAGGTATTTGACGACGCGACAGAAATGATGAAGAGCGGTCTGATTGACAGCGTGCTGATTGCTGTGCCCCACTATGATCATCCGCGTCTCGCGATTGAGGCGTTTTCGTACGGCTTAAACGTGTACAACGAAAAGCCGGCCGGCGTTTATACAAAGCAGGTATTAGAGATGAACGAAGCGGCGAAAAAGGCCGGCAAGGTATTTTCTATGGGCTTTAATCAGCGGACGCGTCCGCCGTTCCAAAAGGTGCGCAAGCTTGTCCAAAGCGGGCAGCTCGGGCATATTAAAAAAGTAATCTGGATTGCGACAGACTGGTACCGCCCGCAGGCGTACCACGACTCTTGCAGCTGGCGCTCGACGTGGAAGGGCGAGGGCGGCGGCACAATTACAAACCAGAACCCGCACAATCTTGACCTGTTTCAGTGGATTTTCGGGATGCCGGCACAAGTTCTTTCGATGAATGATTACGGCAAATATTATAACATTGAAGTAGAGGACGACGTTTCGGCGTTTTTCAAATACGACAGTGGCACAATCGGCATCTACACGACCTCGACGGGCGAAGCCCCGGGCACGAACCGGCTGGAGATTTCGTGCGATATGGGTAAAATCGTGTGCGAATTCGGCAAGATTACGTTCTGGCGCAATGTGGAGTCGGAGCGCGAATTTAACGCAAACTTTGACGGTGTATTCGGCCAGCCGGAGTGCTGGAAGTGCGAGATTCCGACGCAGGACGAGGACAGGCCGCAGCACGCAATCCTGCTCGACAACTTTGCAGACGCAGTCCTGCACGGCAAAGAGCTGCTCGCTCCCGGCCTTGAGGGTATTAACGAGATGACGCTGGCAAACGCGATTTACTATTCCGACTGGCTCGGCAACAAGTGGGTCGACGTAAAAAGCTTTGACCACGATGGCTTCTATAACGCGTTACAGGACAAAATTGCAAAGTCAACGGTCGTAAAAGAAGTAAAGCAGAAGACCGCCGGTACAGAGGGAAGCTATTAATTTAATTTATATATTTCTAAGGAGGCAGTACAAATATGGAAAGATTAATCGGAGCACAAATGTACACCGTTCGCGATCACATTCAGAACGAAGCGGACATTGAGACGACAATTCAGAAGCTTGCTGACATTGGCTACAAATTTGGCCAGAACAGCGCAATGGGGCCGATTGCACCCGAAAAGCTCAAGGAAATTTGCGACAAGGCGGGGTATCAGATTACAGGCGACCACACAAACTGGGACGCGCTCGTAAACGATACGGCGAAGGTTATTGCCGACCATAAGGTTTACGGCTGCATGATGCCGGGCATCGGCGGTCTGCCGGAGTCGGCAAGAACGAGCAAGGAGGGTATCCTCAGCTTTATGAAGGACGCGAACCTCGTTGCTGATAAGCTTGCGGCAGAGGGCATGACGTTTACCTACCACAACCACGCGTTCGAGTTTGTAAAGGTAGAAGGCAAGACCATCATGGACTATATTCTCGAAACAGCAAACGACAACTTCAAGCTCATGGTTGACGTTTACTGGCTTAGCGTTGCAGGCATCAACCCGGTGAAGTTCCTGCGTACATACAAGGACATGGTTGGCGGCGTACACTATAAGGATTTGAAGGTCGTTGACAATGCGCCCGCAATCTGCGAGGTTGGCGAGGGCAACCTTGACTGGGAGGCGATCAGCGCCGTTTGTGACGAAATCCAGCCGCGCTACATCTATATTGAGCAGGATACGAACTGGACGCCGGATCCGTTTACGTCGCTTGCAACAAGCTACGCAAACGTAAAGAAGCTGGGCTACAAATAATCGTACTGAATCGTGCGGCGGGCAGACAAATATGGCTGCCCGCCGAAGTTTTATTTCCACTACAGAAAGGATTGTGAAATCATGAAACTATCGTTTCGCTGGTACGGCGACTCCGACCCGGTCACACTCGAATATATTCGCCAGATTCCCGGCATGGAGGTTATCGTAAGCGCAATTTACGACGTGCCGGTCGGGGAAGTTTGGGGCGAGGACAAGATAAAGGCACTGGCAGAAAAGGTTGAGGCGGCGGGTCTAAAGCTCGACGTAATCGAGAGTGTGCCGGTACATGAGGACATCAAACTCGGCAAGCCGAGCCGCGACCAATATCTCGCCAACTACTGCCAGAACATCAGAAACCTTGCAAAATACGGCGTAAAGGTCATCTGTTACAACTTTATGCCGGTATTCGACTGGCTCCGCTCCGATTTGGACTATAAGCTTGCCGACAACTCGAGTGCGCTGATTTTCAAGCAGGAAACGGTCGATGCACTCAACCCCTACACGTCCGATTTATCGCTGCCCGGCTGGGACGCGAGCTATACAAAAGACGGCCTGATCGCGCTGCTGGACGAATATAAGGCTGTCGACGCGGAGAAGCTGTGGGAGAATTTTGCGTACTTTTTAAATGCCATCATGCCCACCTGCGACGAGGTTGGGATGAAAATGGCGATCCACCCGGACGATCCGCCGTGGCCCATTTTCGGCCTGCCACGCATTATTACGGGCGCAGACAGCTACGACCGGATGATTTCGATTTGTCCGAGTTTGAACAACGGTTTCACCGTCTGCACGGGCAGCCTCGGCGCGTCGCCCGACAACGACCTTTCGGCGATCATCCGCAAATATGGCAATCGTGCGCACTTTATCCACCTGCGCAACGTCAAACTCACGGGCGAGAAGTGCTTCGAGGAAGCGGCGCATCTGTCGTCCTGCGGCTCGCTTGACATGTACGAAATCGTAAAGGCCATGTACGAGACCGCGCCGGAGGCGTATGTGCGGCCCGACCACGGGCGCATGATCTGGGGCGAGCAGGGCCGGCCCGGGTACGGACTCTACGACCGCGCACTCGGCGCGGCGTATATTAATGGCCTGTGGGAAGCAGTTGTGAAAGCGAATCAATAAAGGATAGGAGAAAAGAGGGACAAATCATGAATAAAATCGACTTAAACGGCAAGGTCTGCGCTGTAACCGGTGCGGGCGGCGTATTATGCAGCGAATTTGCGAAGGCGGCCGGAGCTTGCGGGGCTAAGGTCGCGGTGCTCGACTTAAACGAAGATGCGGCAAAGCGCGTTGCAGACGAAATCAACGCAGGCGGCGGGTGCGCGCTTGCGGTGGCGTGCAATGTATTGGTGCGCGACTCGCTCGTGGAGGCAAAGAAAATTATCAACGACAAGCTCGGCAAAATCGACATCTTAATAAACGGCGCGGGCGGCAACAACCCGAAGGGCTCGACCGACAAGGATATTTACGAGGACGGCGACATTGACGCTGAGAGCGTGAAGTCGTTTTTTGTCCATGAACCGGACCGTATCCGGTTCCTATATGAATTAAACATAATCGGCTCGCTCCTGCCCACACAGGTATTCGCGGAGGATATGGCACGCAATAAGGACGGCGTTATCGTCAACGTATCGTCCATGAACGCCTTTAGTCCGCTCACGCGCATCCCGGCTTACAGCGGCGCAAAGGCAGCTGTGTCGAACTTTACACAGTGGCTCGCGGTTCATTTTGCAAAAACAGGAATCCGCGTTAATGCGATTGCGCCGGGCTTCTTCCTGACCGCGCAGAATAAAACGCTGCTCACCAACGAGGACGGGAGCTACACCGCGCGCTCGCACAAAATCTTGAACATGACGCCGATGGGCCGCTTCGGCGAGCCGGAGGAGCTTTTAGGTACGCTGTTGTACCTGCTCGACAACGAACAGTCCCGCTTCGTCACGGGAATCGTTGTGCCGGTGGACGGCGGCTTCTCGGCATATTCCGGCGTATAACACCGCGCAGAAAGGACGGTTCACATGAAAGCATTTATGGATCAGGATTTTTTACTCAAAACCGATACGGCAAAGCACCTGTTTCACGACGTGGCAAAGGATTTGCCCATCTATGACTACCATTGCCACCTTGTGCCGGCGGAAATCTACAAGGACCGCAGCTACGAGAATTTGACGCAGCTTTGGCTTGGCGGCGACCACTATAAATGGCGCGCCATGCGGCTGTGCGGGGTAGAAGAGAAATATATCACGGGCGACGCAAGCGACCGCGAGAAGTTTTACGCCTTCGCGTCGATCATGCCGCTATTGATTGGCAACCCGCTCTACCATTGGGCGCACCTTGAATTGCAGCGATATTTCGGCATCCATACGCCGCTGTGCGAGAAAACAGCGGACATGATTTACGACAATGTGGCAGAGCAGCTCAAAAGCGGACGCTTCAGCGCACGTAAGTTTATCGAGATGTCGAATGTCGCCGTCGTATGCACGACCGACGACCCGACCGATACGCTCGAGTACCACATTAAGCTCAAGGAGGAGGGCTTTTCAACAAAGGTACTCCCCACCTTTCGGCCGGACAAGGCGTTAAACATCCGTGCGGACGGTTTTGCGGACTATATCGCCCTGCTTGGCAAGGATATCGCCGATGTGGAGACACTGCTTGCTGTCCTGTATACGAGAGCGGACTTTTTCGCCTCCGTAGGCTGCAAAATCAGCGACCATGCGTTTACGACGGTTCCATTCGTTCCGGCTCATTTAACGACTGTGAACGAAATTTTCGCAAAACGCCTGCGCGGCGAAGCAGTTACCGACGAGGAGGCCGACGCTTACACGACGTATGTGTTCCTGCGCCTGTGCGAAAAATATTATGACCTTAATTGGGCGGTGCAGATTCATATCGGAGCAATGCGCAATAACAATACAGCCATGTTTGAGCGACTCGGACCGGACTCGGGCTACGACTCGGTCTATGCGTCCAACTATGCACACCAGCTCTCCCGCCTGCTCGACAGTCTCGCAAAGAAAAATAAGCTCCCCAAAACAATCCTCTACACGCTAAATCCAGCCGACAACTTTGTGCTCGGCACAATGCTTGGCAACTTTGCCGCCGACGTGCGCGGCAAGATGCAGTTTGGGTCGGCTTGGTGGTTCTGTGACCATATCGAGGGCATGACGCGCCACTTCCGCGAACTGGCGTCGATTGGCGCGGTTGGAACGTTTATTGGTATGCTGACCGACTCGCGTTCGCTGCTTTCGTACCCGCGCCACGAGTACTTCCGGCGTATCGTCTGCGACATGATCGGTGATTGGGTCGAGGAGGGGCACTTCCCCAACGACGACGAGGCGCTGACAAAGCTGGTGCGCGGTATCTGTTGTGACAATATTATTGAGTACTTAAATTTCTAAATTAAAAAGGCTTTGCAATTGCAAAGCCTTTTTCTTATTGCTTTTCTCCAATATACAT
This sequence comes from uncultured Eubacteriales bacterium, assembly GCA_900550065.1. Classification (GTDB taxonomy): domain Bacteria; phylum Bacillota; class Clostridia; order UBA1381; family UMGS1253; genus Aphodoplasma. Next base: position 26,423 of record URQR01000006.1, read on the forward strand.
TAGATGTTCTGCAAAACTAAAAAATTCTTTATGCTCGCATAGAGCAACCGCAACCTCTACCCACTTGTCGACGACCTCCTGCGGCTGGGCAAAGATATTTGCTTCGCCCGGCGAGAGGATCCCCTCCTGTCCAAACAGATGCAGCTTTTTCAGCGAAAACTGCTCCATAAAGGCCGCAATCTCCTCCGGCCATGCCGAGTATACCTTTGTAAAACCATCACCGCAAAACGGCCGCCTATGCAGGATTGCGTCGATATATTTCTCTTCGGCCGGGTCAATGAGCGCGCCGACCGCGTGTTTCATCGCAAAAACTAAGCCGCCGAATAGCAGAATAAACGACGCGTACAGCTTTCCGCCCGGCTTTAGCTTTGCAATCGCCTCGTTGACCGCGCGGACGCGGTCGGCTTCCTCTAACAAGTGATAAAGCGGCCCCATCAAAAATACATGGTCAAATTCTCCTTCAATCAGCGTATCCGCCTCGCGCGCATCACCTACAAATGTTTTAAGCGGCAGCCCCATTTGTGCTGCCTTTTCACGTGCAAATGCGGCGTTCCCCTCTGAGAGGTCAAGCAGCGTTACGTCACATCCCCGCTGCGCAAAGTAGATTGAATAGCGGCCCGGACCGCCGCCGATATCCAAAATACGCTCACCCGGGCGAATAAGGCGTTCCATCATCTTTGTCGTAATAAAAAACTCCGACGGATGCGTATCAAACCGCTCCCACTCCTTTTGCGGATTCTCGTCGTAAAACGCCTTTACCGCTTCAATATCTTGTTGCATACTGCTCTCCCCCTTTTATGGTAATTTCATTTATTATAGCACCAGAGCTTTTTTATGGCAAGTTACAATTTGATAACAAAAAAAGAGACGGAAATCCGTCTCTTTTTTTGTTTTTTACTTTGCCGGATAGGTTTCTTCCACTGCATCGGAAAAAATGTATTTCAGGCCGCCTTCCCCGTCGAGATAGATTGCATATGCTTTCGCACGCCACGTATCCCCCGCGCTTACATTTGCTTTTCTAACTGTGAACTGTCCGGCATTCTCCTTTGACGTTGCAGCCGCCCTAATTACGCCGTTCGTAGCAATATCAAAGTATCCCGGCTGGTCATAGAGCAGGATGCCGGACTCTACCAACGTCAGCGCACTGTCAAGGCTGCGCTCCGCAAAAAACGCAATTTTACCGTCCTCAAGAATAACCGGCGCATACGCCGCTACAATCGGCTCTGCCGTCACCGTTTCGCCCTCATCCACATAAACGGCCTTCACCGCTGTAGCCGCCGCACCCATGTAGAACGAGTATGTCTCATTATAGCTTACGGTCTTACCCTCTTTTGTCCAATACGCAAACTTTTTCCCCGCCGGAACCGCAGAAGCGTCAAGCTTCACAGTAAGAAGCGTGTCATAGGTGTAGCTGCCCTCCGTTTTTCCGTCGGCAAGCGTTCCTCCCGTCACCGTGACAGTATATTTATTCGATATTTTCGTATACCCCGCCGTATAAACCGTCTCACCAGCCGCCAGCGTACCATATGCAATCGAATCGCCGCTCTTAATGCTTGTCATCATATTATTTTTCAGCCAACCACCGAATTGATACCCCATATACATCGGTTCGCTCGGTACGGTCACGCTGCCTTCCTTCAGCATTGTGTGCAGAACGACCTGATTGTTTTTGTTTTTAAAGATAACGGTCTTTGTGTCTGTCCCTGCTTCGCCAAACACAGCGTTTAAGTTACGTCCTGCGCCAAGATAGAAGGAATAGGCATCTTCCTCCGACACAATTCTGTTTGAATCAGCGTCAACCCAGTACAAAAATTTGTTTCCCGCTTCCGGCATTGCCGTAAGCGTAAACTTCGTTCCACGTACAAACTCCGCTTCCTTACCTGTCGCCCAATCCGCCTGTGACGCACTGCCAACCACGCTCATAATCTTACCGCCGCCGTTTGCGCTTACAACCAGCTTTGCCTTTTGTGCCGCCTGTTTGAAATGGAAGGTATACTCCACAGCCGTGCCATTCGACGCCGTTACCGTTACCGTAATACTTGCCGGGAACGCTGTTGCCACATTTGCGTTCTCACTTCCGTCACCATACGTTACCTTTGCACCGGCGTCATTTGTCGTAACATCAAGGACTGCCGACAGCGCCTCAGCGGATACTTCTACGTCATATGCCTTCTGTTCTGCAACCACCGCAACTGGCTCACCATTGACCTTGATAGAAGAAAGTGTTGCGTCACTGGAAAGGGTGTCCGGATTTACCTTCCCTTGACTATCCCAAACGATTGCAAAAACGGACGGATCCCAATAACACGTTGTCTCCGTTAGCTTCTCATCATCCCATCCATAATTCGGGATGTTTACCGTTTCACCTGCTGCATAATGTTTATAGTAAATATCCGAAATGTCCTTCAGCTTTAAACTGCCCGGTTTCGCTTTTGTCCAGTCGGAAGGCGCATTATACCATGTACCATCATGAGCGCTCACAAATACTGTCGCACCTGAGGTCACTGTAAAGCTCATCCAATACGGATTGCCATTCTTTCCATCAAACGCACCTGTATAATACGGCTGCTCTTTTGAGCCTC
>URQR01000007.1 GCA_900550065.1 uncultured Eubacteriales bacterium
GACTCGGAAACAGCTAAGTCGAGGTCGAAGACCATATGGCTGTCCGCTTGGCGCATATTGAAGAAAAACCGCGCCGCGTCGACGCTCGTGTCCTCCAAAAGGTCGGACAGCGTCACCGCTTTGCCCGTCCGCTTCGACATACGTACAATCTCGCCGTCCTGCATCAGCCGCACCAGCTGCATGATGATAACGTGAAGCTTGTCCGACTCAATCCCAATCGCTTTGAGCGCATTGTGCATCCGTGCCACATGGCCGTGATGGTCCGCACCCCAAATATCAATCGCTTTGTCAAAGCCGCGCTGCTCGATTTTGTTCCGGTGATACGCCACATCCGCCGCAAAGTAAGTCGGGATGCCGTTTTCGCGCACAAGCACATTGTCCTTTTCCTCTCCGAAATCCGTCGACTTAAACCACAGCGCGCCGTCCTGCTCATATGTATGTCCGCTCTTTTTGAACAGTTCAATCGTTTCCGCCACAGCGCCGGACTTGTGCAGCTCGCTCTCACGGAACCATACATCATAGTATATACGATACTTTTCAAGGTCGCTTTTCAGTGCGTCGATATTCTTCTCCAACGCATACGCTACGAGCGCGTCCTTGCGCACCTGCTCGTCTTCATTTACATACTTGTCGCCATTGATTTTCGCAAACGCCCGCGCATGCTCGGTAATGTCGCCGCCCTGATACCCGTCCTCCGGAAACGCGACCGCATCCTCGCCGAGATAGTGCTGCAAGTACCGCGCGTTGAGCGAATTTGCAAATTTTTCAATCTGGTTGCCCGCGTCGTTAATATAAAACTCACGTGTCACATCATAGCCCGCCCAGTCGAGCACCGCTGCCAGACAGTCGCCGAGCGCACCGCCGCGCGCGTTGCCCATGTGCATCGGTCCGGTAGGATTGGCCGAAACAAACTCCACCATATATTTCTGTCCTTTGCCCATATCCGACCGTCCATAGTCCGCGCCCTGCGCCTCAATTGTGCCGATAACCGGATAGAGCCACGAATCATCTAAGTAAAAATTAATGAAGCCCGCACCAGCAACCTCGCACCTTGCGATTTTGCCGCCCAACTGTATATGCTTCACAATCGCATCCGCAATCACACGGGGCGGCTTTCGGAGTTTTTTCGTCAGCGTCATCGCAATATTCGTCGAGTAGTCGCCGTTTGCCTTGTCGCGCGGCTCCTCGAGACAGATTTCATACCCCTCCGCCGCGTCGAGCTCACCCGCTGCTACAGCCGCCTTCAGCGCGGCCTCCGTTTTTCCGATTAACTCGCTCCTGAGTCCCTCAATGATTGTTTTCGCCATCTTCTTTCTCCTTTATGCTTATGTTTAAATGATTTTCCGACTTTACCGCACCCATGTCGAGCCGGTAGCGCATATCCAGCTGCCCGCCGTTCGGCGTCAATGCGGCATCAATCTGCGTCGCATGTGTTTCCATTGTGATACTGCCAAAATCGAACTCATAAACGCACGAGTGCGTCTGCCCCACCTCGTAGCACATGTTCGTATCGGCTGCGCCGCTGCGCTTGACCCATACCTTGCCGCCTTCCTCTACCTTAACGGTCGTGATACAGCCGCGCATCTCGCTCAATCCCGTTTCTTCATACATGATGTAGTACTTTCCATTCCGGTGGGCATAGCGCGCGTCGGCGATAACCTCCATCTGCGTGATTTCGCCGTCGTTATCAACGCTCGACCGGACCCGGACTGTCGCATTCGTATTTTTCAATGTCAACCAAATTCACCATCTCTCCGATTTCCTGCTGTAAAAACATACTCCCCAAATGGGAAAAATTTTCTACGCTGTCGCTCACAAAATAGCTGCAAGTTCCCTTTTCCCGCTTTTGTGCGAGCATGTCCTGCTCTGTCAAGTATCGCTTCACATATTTTGCGATTTCCTGTCCGACATTAATCAGCGTTACGCCGCTGCCCATGTAGCGGCCTACCGCGCGCTCCAAAAGCGGATAGTGCGTACAGCCCATGATAAGTGTGTCAACGCCCGCTTCTTTTAGCGGAGCCAAATATTCGTCGACGACAAGCGCTGTCACCGGCGTATCAAAGTGCCCGTTTTCCACAAGCGGCACAAACAGCGGACACGCCTGCGCATATACTTGCGCCTGCGGCATCGCCGCGTAAAGCCCGCGTTCAAACGCGCCGCTGCCAATTGTAGCCGGTGTCGCAATTACGCCAATTTTGTTGTTTTTCGTAAGGCGCACCGCACTCGCAACCGCCTCCGACAGTACGCCCACCATCGGCAGTCCAACACGCCCCTCTATCGCGGGCAGCGCCACAGTGCTCGCCGTACCGCACGCCACAACAATCATCTTGATATGGAACGTTTTTAAAAAATTAATATCCTGCATTACATATTTCACAATAGTCTGGTTCGACCGCGTCCCGTAAGGCACGCGCCCCGTATCGCCAAAGTATACGATATCCTCGCCCGGCAGAACGTCCATAAGCTGCTTTACCGCCCTCAGCCCGCCACGCCCGGAGGCAAACACACCGCTTGCCCGATTATCCATCCTATAAATATGTCCTTCCTTTTGGAATTTGAGCCGTTATTTCTGTCTTACATACGCAAGCCGAATCAACTCGTCGAGCAGCGCGCTGTAGCCCAAGCCGCTCGCCCCCCACAGCGTCGCATACATGCTAATCGACGTAAAGCCGGGCAGCGTATTAATCTCGTTAATCACAACCGCGCCGTCGCGTTCACGCACGAAAAAGTCCACGCGCGACAGCCCCGCACCGTCAATTGCACAAAACCCTATGACTGCGCTGTCCTGTATTTTTTTCATCACGTCAGCATTTAACTGTGCCGGCACAATCAAATCCGCCGTATCCGTCTTATATTTTTCTTCATAGTCGTAAAAACCAGCCGCGGAAACAATCTCGCCCACAGTGGACGCCTTTACGCCGTCCTTCTCGTTTGCGTTTCCAAGCACAGAGCACTCGACCTCGCGCCCGACGACCATCTCTTCTACAACAATCTGTCGGTCGTGCTGCGCCGCAAGCTGTAAACCCGCATATAGCTGCGTCCTGTCATCCGCCTTTGTAATCCCTACCGAGCTGCCCGCGTTGGCGGGCTTCACAAAGCAAGGATAGCCGAGCTCGCGTTCAATTTGTTCTATAATGCTGTCGATTTTGTCAAAATCTTTTGTATACACCGGGAGCCAGTTCGCCTGCACAAGCCCCGCCTTTTCAAACACATACTTCATATAAATCTTGTTCATGCCGACGCTCGACGCCAACACGCCGCAGCCGACATATGGGATACCACTCAGCTCGAACAATCCCTGTACCGTTCCGTCCTCGCCGTACATACCGTGCAGAACCGGAAAAATTACGTCAATATGTAGCTTGCGCTGCCGTCCGTCCGCGTCTTTAACAAGCAATCCCTTATCTGCTGACGACGGCGACAGCACCGCGGGACGCAAATGTTTTTTATCCTTCTCCCACGCGCCGCTCTTTATTTTCTCTGCTTTGCCGTTGTATAAATACCATTTGCCTGTTTTCGTAATTCCAACCGTCAGTATCTTATATTTTTCTTTGTCTAAATTATCAATGACAGACGCCGCAGAAACCCTCGAAACCTCATGCTCCGACGACTGTCCCCCAAAAAGAACGCATACCTTTTGCCTTTTTTCAGCCATCTGCTATCCTCCTAACCCTTCAATAGGCCATGATACGGCTTATTTTATAGATATACTCCTATATTGTACTCCTTATGCGCCTTTTTTGCAAGCTATAATCCAATATTTAATATTAACAAAGCCATTTTATTATTTTACATGCATGCAAACTCCTAATACTAAATAATAAAGACAAACTATTTAGCAGCAAGGAGCCCAATTATGACGTACTTAATCCATATAGTTATATTGCTTGAAATGATTTTTATAAATCTTTATACAGAACATATCTGTTCAAAAAAGAGAGTGTCCGGTTCTGCAATTATAACGGTTCATTCGCTTTATTCGGTTCTGATTATCGGAGGCGGCATGTACCTTTTAAAAGACACAGCAAACTACGGTAACGGCAATGGTCTTCCCATTCTTCTCGGGCTGACGTATTTACTTCCGCTTAAATTTTTGTACAAGCAGCCCATGAAATACACCATTTCTGTTATTTGCTCTGCGTGGGTGTATACTATGTTTATTTTTTCGCTGTCTGTCCAAACCGCCAGAATGCTGCCCGCGGCATATTTTGAAATAGGTACGCTTATTATTCAAACTCTACTATATGCAGTGACATTAGCAACGTTTTTTAGATTTATTAAAGAACGGTTTCTGCATATTATTAAAAACGCGGATAAAAAAAACAGTAATACGCTGCTTCTACTCGGTCTGTCATGGTTTGTTTTTATTGTCTTGCTTAATGTCGCTCAACAATTCAAACGCCGCATATTATTAAGCTCGCTGTTTTGCTTCTTTTGTTCGGCAACGCTCTGGCTACATATAACCTCTTTTATTCGCTAAGCCGCGCTAATCAGAGCGCGCTAAAATTGGAGGAGGCAGCAAGGTTCGACACGCTGACGGGTCTAAAAAACAGAAAAGCCTTTTTTGAGGATGCGCAGACGCTTATTGACCTTCAAACGCCTTTTACCGTTATGTTTATTGACTTAGATAATTTTAAATCAATTAACGATGCAGCCGGACATTTAGCCGGCGACGCATATTTGAAAAACTTTGCCCATAAGTTCGCCGCGCGGTTTTCTTCTGCCGGAACAATGTATCGGATATCCGGCGACGAATTTGTTTACATCTGCACAAATGAGCAGACAGATGCCATTTACAAAAAAATTAAACATTTTGACGCGGGTCTCTGCTATGGCAGCATCCGCTTCAAAGGACTCAGTATCGGCCGAGCGGCTTATCCGTCGGAAGGCGATACTTTAAACTCTCTCATATCTCTTGCGGATGAACGAATGTACCGTGCAAAACGAGATAGCTACGATAAATAAAAAATCCCACCGATGGGTGGGATTTTTTATTTACTTTCCTTCTACAAGCGCCTTCGTGTCAAGTGCAATCATCAATTCCTCATTCGTCGGAATAACGAGCGTCTTAACCCTCGCGTCCGCAGCAGAAATATCCATCTCGCCGCGTCCCTGATTTTTCTCTAAGTCGATCGGCGCTCCCAAAAACTCCATGCCTTCCATAATTGCGGCACGCATCGAGCAATTGTTTTCGCCGATTCCAGCCGTGAACACAACCGCGTCTACACCACCCATCGCACAGGCATAAAAGCCAAGGTAACGCTTTACAGAATAGATAAACATATCGAGTGCGAGCTTCGCACGCGCATCACCCTTCTGCGCGGCAGCATCCAAATCACGGAAGTCGCTGCTGATACCGGAAATCCCCAATACGCCCGACTGCTTGTTGAGCATATCGTCGACTTCTTTAATCGTCAGATTCTCTTTATCCATAATATATGTAATAATCGCCGGGTCAATCACGCCGGAGCGCGTCCCCATGATAACGCCGGAGAGCGGCGTAAAGCCCATCGACGTATCAACCGACTTGCCGCCGTCAATCGCCGTAACGGACGAACCGTTGCCCAAATGGAACGTTACGAGCTTCAGCTCGGAGAGCGGCTTGCCGAGCAGCTCAGCAGCACGGTTGGCCACGTACTTGTGGCTCGTGCCGTGGAAGCCATATTTCCTGATTTTATGCTTCTGATACTGTTCGTACGGAATCGCGTATAAAAACGCCTTCGGCTCCATTGTCTGGTGGAATGCTGTATCAAACACCGCAACCTGCGGCACACCGGGCATAACCTCTTCGCACGCATTAATGCCGGTCAGGTTCGCCGGATTGTGCAGCGGCGCAAGATCGACGCAGTCCTCAATCGCCTTTTTTACGGAATCGTCAATAATCACAGACTCGCTGAAGTATTCTCCGCCGTGTACGACGCGGTGCCCCACCGCGCCAATCTCGTCCATGCTTTTGATGACGCCGTGCTTCTCGTCTAATAAAGCGGCGATAACGAGCTTAATTGCGTCCGCGTGGCTCTCCATTGGCGAAACAATTTTCGCTTCGTCCTTGCCCGCCGGACGGTGCGTAAGGTTCGAGCCTTCAATCCCGATTCGCTCGCACAGCCCCTTTGCAATCACGTCGTTGTTGTCCGTATTAATTAATTGATACTTCAGCGAGGAGCTCCCCGCGTTAATTACTAAAACCTTCATGTTAATTCGGCACATCCTTTATTCTATTATTCTATTTTTATTAATTATTTTCCCGCATCTGCGCCTGTACGCATGTGATTGCGCATACGCCGACGATATCGTCCGCGCTGCACCCGCGCGACAGGTCGTTGACCGGCTTTGCAATCCCCTGTGTGATTGGGCCGTAGGCCTCCGCCTTTGCGAGACGCTGCGTCAGCTTATAAGCAATATTGCCCACGTTCAAATCTGGGAACACAAGTACATTTGCCTTACCGGCAACCGGAGACCCCGGCGCCTTCGACTGTCCAATTTCCGGCACAATCGCCGCATCCGCCTGCAATTCGCCGTCAAGCAACAAATCGGGGCGTTTTTCCTTCGCAAGCTTTGTCGCAAGCACCATCTTGTCCACTAACTCGCTCTTTGCGCTGCCATATGTCGAATAGCTCATCATTGCGATAACCGGATCCGCCTCAATCAAATCACGGAACGACTTCGCGGAAGAAATCGCAATCTCACTTACCGCATCCGCGTCCGGATTCTCGTTTAAGCCGGAGTCCGCATAGATAAACGTACCGTTGTGTCCGTATTCACAGTCCGGAACAACCATCACAAAAAACGCGGAAACAAGCTTTGTCCCCGGCGCAGTCTTTAAAATCTGCAAACACGGGCGCAGCACGTTCGACGTCGCGTTTACCGCGCCGGCTACCATACCGTCTGCAAGCCCTTCCTTTACCATCATAACGCCGTAATATAACACGCTCTTCAGCGTTTCCTCTGCCTTTTCAGGTGTCATCCCCTTTGCCTTGCGCATCTCATAGAACTTCTCGACAAATTCTGCGCGGCGCGAATCCGTCAACGGGTCGATTACCGTCGCTGCCGAAATATCCAGCCCTTTTGCCAACTCAGCAATCTTGTCCTTATTGCCGAGCAGAATGATATTAGCGATTCCTTCCTTCAGGATTTTGTCCGCCGCAACGACAGTGCGAAGCTCCTCGCCCTCTGCTAAGACGATTGTCTTTTTGTCCGCCTTTGCGCGCTCCTTAATTCTTTCCAAAAATTGACTCATTTCCCTACGCCTCCGTAAAATATGTACATTTAGTAATAGAATAAGTGAAATTTTTACACACCGTAACTATTATATAGTAACTTGCCTTAGATTACAATAGCAATTTTGCAAAAAATATTGTAGAAATACGCAAAGACGAGGTCTTTACGCGATGTCACGTACGCGTGACGTTGAAAGAAACCGATGTCGGGGCACCGTGCCTTCTTCGGATTTTACGATAATTCATGCACTTAGAAAAATTTGTTGTCTTTGTAATCTGGTTTATGTTATGATATATATATATACAACTGCGATTGTAGAAAAAGCACGGTGCGGTGATAGCAATATGAAATGTAAGGAGGAGACGTTTATGAAAAACAAAAAAACAATATTATGTATGCTGCTCACGCTTCTTTTGGTTTGCGCTTCCCTTTCGGGGTGCGGAAACGAAAAAAGTCCGACGCCCGCCGGAACATACGTAATGCAGGGCGCAGCCGAAGCGTTTCTTGCTCCCCACATCACCTTTGACCCTGAGGACAGCAGCTTTTCCTTTGCATATGACCTGCTCTTGTCTTACTTGCCGCATGGTACGTATACAGTATCCGACGGAAAACTGCGTGCCGCTACGGAAGACGGGAAGTTTGTCTACATCTTTGAAGTTGTCGACGACGCTACCATCCGTTTTGTGCAAAGCGGTTCCTCCCCAACCACTACGGTCAGCGGCGGTCTTGCCGTAAGCGACGGTGCAGAATTTAAATTGAAAGAAGACGTGAACAATCAATAAAGCTCTATTGTATTGGAAAGGTATAAGCGATATGAAAACAGTAGGCATTATTGCAGAATACAACCCGTTTCACAACGGGCATCAATATCACATCGAGCAGGCGCGCCGCATAACGGGCGCGGACGCGGTCGTGTGTGTTATGAGCGGCAGCTTTGTCCAGCGCGGCGACTGTGCTGTAGCGGACAAGTGGACGCGCGCGCATGCCGCCCTGCTCGGCGGTGCAGACCTCGTTCTTGAGCTGCCGGTGTACTATTCTCTTGCAGTCGCGCAGCTTTTCGCGTTCGGCGCGGTAGCGACGCTCAGCGCGCTCGGCTGCGTCGATTTTCTCAGTTTCGGCATAGAGGCGGACAGCCTGTTCCAGCTTGATACACTCGCAAAAAAGCTTGTGTATGAGAACGATAAAATCAAAGTGGAAACACAAAAATATCTCGACGGATATACAGGATATCCCGCAGCGCGGCAAAAGGCGCTCACTGCGCTCTACGGCGTAGAGGAAGACCTGATAAACACGCCGAATAATATGCTCGCGCTCGAATATTTATGCCAACTCCGTCTGCAAGAAAGTACGATGCAGCCGATTGGAATAAAACGATGCGGCGCGGCATATCACGACGCACAGATTACGTCACAATTCGCCTCCGCAACCGCCATACGAGCAGCACTGAAACAGGGTAGCGATTTCCGCGCCGCCGTGCCGGAGTCGACTTATGCCCTTTATCAACATGCGCGGCAAAATGGAACCTTTCCGGTTTTCGACTCCCAATTTGACCAGATACTGCTCGGTTTTCTGCGACGGAGTCGGCCGGAAGAGCTGCAAACTATTTTAGATATGCCGCACGGAATGGAAAACAGGCTCATCAGCGCGGCAAACAGCGCCGGAACGGTTGACGATCTGGTGGAGCTCTGTTCCGTAAAGCACTATACGCGCGCACGTATCCGCCGTCTGCTCTTTGCCTCCCTGATTGGGATACCAAATATGGGGTACACAAAGCCTCCGTCGTATCTGCGCGTTCTTGGCATGAATCGCACAGGGCAAAAGGTTCTTTCGCAAATCCGAGACACCTGCCGCCTCCCCATTATTGTAAAGGCGGCAAATTTTCCGGCAAAGGACACAGATCCGCTCTTTTTGCTCGACTGTAAAAGTACGGATTTATATTGTCTGGCATACCAAAACTCCACGCTTCGCAGAGGCGGAGCCGACTTTACAACAACGCCCATTATTTTGAAATAAAAATAAAAGGATACGGCATACGCCGCATCCTTTTTAATTGCCTATAAATTATTCTTCGTCTTTTACAGGCTCCGCAACTTCCTCATCGGCCGCCTGTGCTGCTTCCTGCCCCGCAGCCGGTACCTCTTCTGCAAGGCTTTCCTTTGCATACGCCTCAATGTCAACCGGAACAAACTCCTCAACCGGCGGCTTTTCCTCAGCTACTGCTTCTTTTTCGTCAGCAGCAGGTGCAGCAGGCTCTAAGAGCGCCTTCATACTCAGGCTGATTCTTCTCGTCTCCCAATTGAGCTCCGTGATTTTTGCTTCGACAACCTGTCCAATCTTAAGCTCGTCCTCCACCTTCTCAACACGCCTCTGCGCAATCTGAGAAATGTGAATCAAGCCGTCTACGCCCGGAATCAGCTCAACAAACGCGCCGAAAGTCATAAAGCGTACAACCTTGCACGATACAACATCGCCAACGTTAAACTTATTCTGTGCGATTACCCACGGGTTGTCCTCCGCCTTTTTGAAGCCGAGCGAAATCTTTTTCGTTTCCTCGTTGATGTCTTTAATATAAACCTCAATCGAATCGCCGACCGATACAACCTCCGCCGGGCTCTTAATTCTGTTCCAGCTCAACTCGCTGATATGCACAAGGCCGTCTACGCCGCCGATGTCAACGAAAACGCCGAACGGCATAATCGACTTCACAACGCCGGTATATTTCTTACCAACCTCAGCGCTCTCCCAGAACGCCTTTGCAAGCGCTTCCTTCTGCTCAACCAATACGCTGCGGATTGAGCCAACAATTCTCTTTCTTCTCGTGTTAATCTCCGTAACACGAAGGTCAACCGTCTGATTCATAAAGATTGAAAGGTCTTCCGTGTAGCGGTCGGAGCACTGTCTCGCCGGTACAAATACACGGCTGCCCTCAACCGAAACGATGATACCGCCGTTTACAACACTGATTACCTTACCGCTCATAACCGCCTGACTCTCAAGCGCTTCTTCAAGCTTTTTAAAGCCCGCAATCGCGTCGAGCTTTTTCTTCGACAAAAGCGTTTTACCCTCGCCGTCATTTACACCAACAACAAATACAGAAATCACGTCGCCGGGCTTTACAATATCGGAAGGCTTTACCTCCGGATCGTCCGTAAGCTCAGAAGCCGGGATAATACCGTCGGATTTAAAGCCGAGATCAACAATTACTTCAGTCGGTCTGACTTCAACGACTGTACCTTCAACCACATCTCCTGTATTTAAAGTTTTAAGTGTTTGCTCCATAGCCTCCTCAAAGCTTACTTCGGCATTTTGTTTGTTTTCTTCCATCGTGTTTGCTACCTCCTCGATACTACCTTGCGGCGTGGACGCACCTGCGGTAATACCTATTTTTTTATTTTTGTAATTTATATCCTGAGGAATCTCCTCAAAATTTTCAATCAAGTATGTGTTTTTGCAGTTCCCTTTACAAATATCAAACAGCTTTTTCGTGTTCGAGCTGCTCCTGCCGCCCACCACGAGCATCACGTCGCACTGTTTCGACAGCTCGTCCGCTTCTGTCTGCCGCTTTTTTGTAGAAGCGCAGATTGTGTCATGCACCTCCGCCTCCTCGCAGTTTTCACAAACCGCCGCGGCAATCCTTTCAAAGGCTTCGCGGTTCATTGTCGTCTGCGCCACCATGCATACATTCTGTAAATGCAGCGCCGCCGCTTCCTGCGGCGTTCCAACAACATGCGCGCCGCCTTCGGCCCAGCCGCATATCCCTAATACCTCCGGATGATTTTTGTCACCGGCAATTACGATATGTTTCCCGTTTGCGCTCTGCTCGGACACGATTTTGTGAATCGCTTTTACATATGGGCACGTCAGGTCGATTACCTTGCGCGCCGTACGCTGTGCCAAAAGCACCGTTTCGCGCCCTACACCATGCGTCCGAATCACAAGCGTAGCGCCGGGCGGACACTGCGCAGCATCGTCAATTGTAACGACACCTCTGCGTGCTAAATCCCCGGTCACAGTGCGGTTATGTATCAGTTCACCCAAGACAGCAATCTTAGTCCCGCTTTCCACTAATTCATATACGCGGTCGACTGCCTTTTTTACGCCGAAACAAAAGCCGGCGCTCTTCGCAATCTCAATTTTCCGGTTCACAAGACCTTATCCTTTCAGACTGCATAATAACAGTATATATTCTATCGCAATTTCTCATTTTTTGCAAGCCTTTTTTTTACATCTGCGTCCATTTTTTTGATTTCATCTAAAATTTCGCCGCTAATCTTTAAAAGCGCTTCATTCGATTGTTTCGTGTCATAGTATTTTTCAAGTGAAATCGGCTCGCCAAAAACAACATACACACGTCGGAACAGCTTATAATCGCCGACAATCACGCCCGGTACGACCGGCACCTTCGCGCGCAGCGCCAGCATAGACACCCCCGCCTTTGCGCCGACATCCTCGCCGTGCTTGACCCGCGTTCCCTCCGGAAAGATACCGAGCACCTCGCCGGACTTTAAAAGCGACAACGCCGTCTTAATTGCTTTTAGGTCATTGCCCGCACGGTCGAGTGGGAACGCGTTGAGCTTTTTTAAAAACCACCCGAACAGCTTATTTTGAAACAGTTCTTTTTTCGCCATATAGTGCAGTTGTCGCGGGCAGGAAAGCCCGCCGGCAATTACGTCTAAATTGCTCCGATGGTTTAGAGCCAGCACGAAGCCGCCCTGTGCCGGAATATGCTCCTTTCCAATGACCTTCCGCGGCATAAATGGCGCGAAAACAATCATCGCGATTACTTTGATTACAGAATAAAACATAGTGCATTCCCCTCTTACAGCTGCTTTTTAATATAGGTCAAAATCTTGTTCACAGACTCTGCAAGGCTTGCCCCCGTCGTGTCAATCAGCGCCGCGTCCTCCGCCCGCCGGAGCGGCGCAAAGTCGCGCGTCGAATCGTTTAAGTCTCTTTTTTTCATATCCTCTAACACTTCTTCAAAGCTAACCTCTGTTCCTTTTGCAGACAGCTCATCAAACCGCCGCTTTGCACGGTCTTCCACATCTGCCGTCAAATAGATTTTAATATCCGCGTCCGGCAGGACATACGTTCCGATGTCGCGTCCGTCCATGATAACATTTTGACGTTTGGCAAGCGCGCGCTGCAATTCCACTAACTTTAACCGCACAGCCGGGACCGTCGCAACATCCGACGCGCCCATACTTACCTTTGGCGTACGAATCGCCTCGGATACATCGCCGCCATTCAAGTAGATACGCTGCGCGCCGTCCTGATACGCAAGATCAATCGTTACGCCGTCCAGTGCACGCGCAAGCGCGCCGTCCGTATTCTTCGTGTCCATCCCCTGCGTCAGCGCATAGAGGGCAACCGCGCGGTACATCGCGCCCGTGTCGATATACGTAAAGCCAAGCTCTTTTGCCACTGTTTTCGATATTGTGCTTTTCCCTGCACCCGCCGGCCCATCAATTGCAATACTAATCGTTTTCATTTGCTCCAAGCCTTTCCTATGCATACGTAATACTGAAAATAAAAACCATAGAAAGATTACAGAAGATATTCGACATTTCTATGCAAAATCCTTCTATTTCCAAAAAGAAAAATTTTACACCGCTCGATGGCCCATTCCCATCGCCACTTCGTCGAGATTAAGCAGCCCGACAGCAAAGAACACTGCCACGCTGATATGGTCCTTGTGCCGCGCAATCCCAATCTTACCGCCAACGCTAAGGCCAATCGCCTTTGTCGCAATCTGGGAGAGCGCCTCGTGCGCCGCGCCCGCTACCGCGCCCTGCTCAAGGTGCGAATCGCCGATGACGCCTTCGCGCTTTGCAGATACCACCGCGCGCTCGACAATCTTCGTCACAGAATTTATAAAGTCGCCGCCGTAGTCCGCCGCCGCCGTATAGATGCCTATCTTCCGATAGCCGTCCTGCAGCTTTTTTTCCGTCTCGCGCCCGTCCGAAATCGCCATTTTGATTGCCGCGCGCGCAATATCCTTGCTGCCATACTCATATTCGCTCATCGCTTTTCTCCTTCGTTACAATAATTTATAAAATACTTCAGTTTTTCCCGCTTTTATCCTCTACAACGAATGTTCCAACGTTTTCTATACCGCCGCTTCCCGTGACCATCCGTCCGACGCACTCTGTCGCAACGTTTGCACCCTTGCCCGTGACCGTCAGCATGATAGGCGTCTCCAGCCCGCGCGTATCAAGCTCGACGACACACATATCGAAAATGTCAAGCGTTTTATCCGCTTCCGTAACCGTTCCTACGCTTTTACCGTTGATAAGCAGGCTCGGCGCGTTTTCCGCGCTTGCGCCCTCAAGGTGTAAATACAACTGCCCATAGTTTTCCAAATTTGCCACTTCGTTTTCAATCACGGCCCGGCTGTCGGTCACAACCGTGTCGTTAATACCAAGAAACAAATACGTACCGTAAACCAGCACGAGTGCGCCCAACAAAATATAAACCTTTGTCCCAATTTTCATAGCGTCCGCCTCCTTCTTCACTATTTATATGAAAAGAGGCGATTTAAAATTCATTTTGGTTTATGCATTGTCGCCTGCGAGCCACCCCGTCGAAAACGCAATTTGCAGATTAAAGCCGCCCGTATATGCATCCACGTCGATCACTTCCCCAGCGAAATACAGCCCGCGCATAAGCTTCGACTCCATGGTAGAAGGATTGATTTCCTTTACGCTCACACCGCCGGAGGTCACAATTGCCTCCTCCACCGGGCGGAACCCCGCCGCTGCAAGACGAAAATCCTTAAGGCGCGCAACGAGCCGCAGTCGTTCCTCTTTCGATACCTGATTCACCGCTTTGTGCGCATCAAGCTCTGCAAGGCGCACAATCACAGGGATTAACGCCTTTGGCAGAAGCGCGTCGAGCGCGTTAATCAGATGCTTATTCGCGTTTTGCGCAAAATCGCGCCGCACACGCTCGTCGAGCTGCTGCTCGCTCAGCGCGGGCTTTAGGTCTATGTGCAGCGTGTACTGCTTCTTTTCAATGTCACGCATATGTGCGCTCGCCGACAAGATAATCGGCCCGCTTACGCCAAAATGCGTAAACAGCATCTCGCCAAAATCCTCATACACCGTTTTATTTTTTTCATCCGTCACGGTCAGGCGTACATTTTTGAGCGACAAGCCCATCAGCTCGCTGACCCAGCGCTCACACGTCCGAACCGGCACGAGCGACGGCCGGCGCGGCATTACCGTATGACCCGCCTGCTGTGCAAAGCGGTAGCCGTCCCCCGTCGAGCCCGTCAGCGGATACGACAGCCCGCCCGTGGCGACAATAACGCTTTCGCACGAAAGCGTTCCGCCGTCCTTAAATTTGACGCCGCGCACCGCGCCGTCCGCAAACAGCAGACCGCCCGCCTCCTTTTTGATAAGCCGGACATTGCTTTGCAGCGCATAGCGTTTAAGCCCTTCAACTACGTCCTTCGCATTGTCCGACACAGGGAACACGCGCCCGCCGCGCTCCACTTTTGTTTCGACGCCCTGCTTGTGCAGCAGCGTAATCAAATCATCATTTGTAAAGGAATAAAGTGCGCTATACAAAAACCGCGCGTTTACAGGCACATGCCGCAGCATCTCTTCTATATCGCACGCATTTGTGACGTTGCACCGGCCCTTGCCCGTAATACGCAGCTTTTTGCCGAGCATCGAGTTTTTCTCAATTAAAGCAACGCGCCTACCGCGCTCGGCAAGCCGCCCCGCCGCGAGCAGCCCCGCCGCCCCGCCGCCGATTACAGCAACGGTACCAACGTGTTTTTCTTCCATTTTCGTCTATCCTATCAGAGCTGTGCTAACGCAAAGCTCAGTTTCCTTCCGTGTCAAATTTTTCATATACCTGATACTCGTCCCATATCGTTTCAAGGCGTTCAAACGTTTCCACAACCTCGCTCTGTTTTTTCATGCTGATTGCAACAATCAGCGCGTTAATCACGCTGAGCGGCGCAACGAGCGAGTCGACAAACGAGGCCATATCACTGCGCGCAATCAACGATAAATCCGCCGCCTGCGCAATCGGCGAGTCCTTGCTGTCCGTGATGCTGACAACGGTTGCCCCCCGGCTTTTTGCGTAGTTGATTGCTTTAAGTGTCCGTTTCGAGTAGCGCGGAAAGCTGATGCCAATCAATACGTCACCCGCGCCAATCCGAAAAATCTGCTCAAACAGTTCGCTTGCCGTCGATGTCTGCACATGACGCACACTGCCGGAAATTAGGTTTAAGTAAAAGCTTAAAAACCCCGCAAGCGAGGCAGAGCTGCGCACACCAATAATATAGACCGTCTTTGCATTTACAACCGCGTCGGCAACGCGCTCGAATTCTTCTTTGTCAATTTCCGCCAAGGAGGCGCGCAGATTTTCCATATCGGCCTCCAGTACGCTTTGCAGCACATCCGCCTTCGCAATCCGGTCGGAGGCGACGCCGACGCGCTGTGCGGCGGTCAGCCGCGTCCGAATCATAGCGCGCAGCGCCCGCTGCATTCCCGGATAGCCGTCGTAGCCAAGCTCGCTGGCAAAACGCACTACCGTCGATTCGCTCACGCCAACCGTCGTGCCGAGCTTCGCCGCCGTGATGTACGCCGCTTTATCGTACTGCGACAAAATAAACTCCGCAATCCGGCGCTGGCCCTTGCTGAAAGTATCCATTTTATCCTGTATCACACTCAGAAGATTTTCATTTTGTTCCATTCCGTTCTCCTTTAAGACCGCTCCCGTCTTGTTACTCTATTATCATAATACATTTTACCCCGTTTTGCAAGAAAAAGTATGGATTCCTGCATTTTTTATCATAAACAAAGGCCGTCTATATGAGACGGCCTTTGTTTTACATAAATTCTTATATATCCCAATCATCAAAAGAAACAATCTCAAGCTCACAAGGGAGCGTGCCCGAGTTAATCGTCTTTGCTAAAGCTTGGGCCGTTTCCTGTGTAAAATTACCGGTAATTATTGCCGTTTCAGTCGTAATTTTCTCCCGAACCATCGGCGCACTAATCACTGTTTCAACCGCATAAATCGCTAAATAGATATTTCCCTCCGGTAATTGCGAAATGCGTCCAGTGGCTTCGGAAAATTTTTGTTCCCCCCGTGGTGTAAATTGTAATTCAATATAATGTTCCCCGACACCATTTTCAGATAATTTGCCAAATTTGCTATATGCCTTTGCTACGTCACTGTTGTTTAATAATACGTTTCCCTCATAATCCTGAAATTCAAGTTTTCCTCCGACAGTTAACCCATCAAGAATCTCACTATAATCCCCACTGCTTATACGGTCGAACCGCATCGTGATGAGTCCGCGTTGTGTACTTTCAAGCTTTGTGTGCATCAGACCCATTTCATTCGCCCGCAGCTCTAAAACAGCAAGAATCTCATCTTCGTTTGCTTCCTCTGGGTATCGGAACACGGCCTCTACCTGCTGCTGTTCTTCTCCGCGAAATCCATTGACCAGTATTGCAAAGCCACCGCTTTTCTGTATAGCAATTACACCAAGCGCCACTGCTGCAACAAAAACGGCCACAATCCCGCACCCAATCGCTACAAGAACTCCCTTTTTCATCCGTCTTCCCCCTTTTTATACTATGTTACGTACTATTGACTCAAAGCTCCGCTTTTGAGCCTATAGTACCATAACTTTAGCCGCTATGCAAGAAAAATAGAGAAACGTACTGTTATTTCAGCGTTTAACTTACTATTTATTCCTTAAACGGAACCGACAGCACCAGCTCACCAGTCACAATGCGCGCTTCATAATACGTTCCGTTTTCATCCGTTACAAACCCACCGTCGAGCGGGTCGCCGACAATATAAAAATCAAGTCGGGAGTTTAAACATGCTTCAATCTTTTGTTCACAGTCCTTCGCTGCAAGAAAGCGCACGGTCGCGTTTTTGAGTCCCGACACCTTGATGCGGCGGCGCATAAACATACTGCCCGGCGAAATATCGTGACAGCCGAGTACACCCTCCTCTTGCTCGACAAACACGCGGCACTCGCGCAGCTCTGCGCGGCTAAAACTGTAGTTTGCAAAGCCTTCTTCATCAATCATCGTTTCGCCCGCAAGCAAAAGCGGCGCGCCAAGCGGAAACCGCAACCGCGTCTTTACCGTCGTATCCGCCGCGCAGACGGAAAACATAAATGCGTTGTCGTGGCGGCTGAGCATAATGACCGGCTCTTTTGACGCGGGATATTCTTTCTCGAGCCGGATATCGTAGCCGAGCCGGCCGAGCGCATAGCGCAAGAACGACTCGCCCGAGCAATACTGCTCCTCATCGTCCGGCGTCAGCAGATGCCCGCCAACGTACTCGGCCGAGCACGTCCCCTTCAGCCATGCAACGCGCTCACTTGCCGTCCCGGCGACCAGCCCGTCCATCCAGATAAACGGCTGCGCCGCGCCATGTTTATCGCGCAAAACCGTGTCTACCCCGCCGCCGCAGCTTACCCGCCGATGCAGGATGGTATCCGCCTTTTTGCCGTGCTTAATTCGGTCCGGCATATCGGCAATTGTGACAGCCATCGCGCCGAAGCGTTCCTCCTCTGACGGCGTAACGTTGACCAAGCGCAAAAACGCGTCGCTTGCGCGGTCAACACTGCCATAGAAAACAACTCTGCCTCTATTTTCAATAAATTCCAATACAGCAGCCTCAAACGCAGATCCCGCCACGGGCACCGTCGTCACGAGCACGCTTCTATCATAAATTTGTTTGTCCGCCCGATAGCTGGCCACAAAATTATCCGTCGAGACGACGCCGCTCAGCGGGGCACTGTGATTGAGTGCGCCGCGGATAAACCAATCGCCAAAAAACATCTCCCGGATGCTCTTTTCGTCCTGATATGTATGGTACTCTTCAAATGGATAGACCCACAAAACCGGCGGCGGCGCGTCGGGGGCATAGCGCAGCGCCTTTTGGATGTGCATCGACGGTTCATAGGCGCAAAACTCCGGCATATCGCCGAACGAATTGTCCGTCGAAAGGATATTGATATGCATCGGCAGCGTCACCGCGCCCGCTTCGTTTAGGCGGCACACAGCCATCGGCAAATAAATGTCGTGCGGCAGCGCTTCGTAGCGGTCCGCCCACGGGCTGTTCGCCCACCACGGGTCGTGAACATAATAGCGGAACAGATACCGCTCGTCCGGCAGCTCTGCAATCCGGCTCATATAGCCGCACAGCTCGAGCCCAAAGTCGCCGTTGAGCGCCGCCCACGGCGAATTTGGCGGCGGCAGGAGATTAAAGCCCCCCTCGTAGATATCCTTGAGCGGTACGCCGTCGGTCGCGAGGTCAATCCCTGCCGAAAGGTTCGTCCCGCGCGTTTCTATGCGAAAGTCCGGGCACTCGGCGCGAAACAGCCGCCAAAACCCGAGGATTTTTTCCTTCGCGTCGTCAAAGCGTGTCACGTCAAAGTCCTTCCCGTCAAAGACTGCACCCGTCGTGCTCCACGTTTCCATCCCAAAGCCAAAGCCGTTCGACAGCCACAGGTAGTCAAAGCCCATATCGGTTAAAAAGTGCTGGCACTGCCGCCCGAAAAACGTCCCGAACGGCGTCCCCTCCGGGATTCCGTCCGGAAATCCCGCGTAGTGAACGCTGTCCGCGTGTAATTTTGTATAGCAGCAGACAAACGACTTTTCTCCCATCGTCGCCGCACGGCAGCACTCTGTGTGGCGGTTATACTTAAAGTCCGACTTTGCAAACTCCGGCCCCGGGTCGAACGTTTCACCGATGCGGATATGCTTATCCGGATAGCGCTGCTCCCCTACCTCACGCAAAATTGCTACCGCGCGCCGCAGTGTGTCGTATGTAAAGCACGGCGGATTTTCTATGTAATCATAGCAGCGCGAGTGCAGCGCAATGCGCGCCGGGTCGGCCGTTTTGTCCCAGCCTTCTATGTTGTTTGCGCCGCCGACATAATGCCCCCACTCCATTTCTTCCGCAAAGTCGCCGTGCCAGTCCAAAATCTCGCTCCCGTCCGCCGTCCAGAGCAGGACAGACACCTCCTTCGCGTCGCCGATCAGGATGCGCCACTGGTCAAAGAGCCGCTCCGCGACCATACGCATATACGCCTCGTCCGTCTTTTGAAACGGCTTTAAGCTCATTTCAAGCGTTACGCCATAAAACATCTCACCGCTCCCCCTCTGTGATAATTTTTAGCAGTTTTTCCGCAAATAGGCCATGCATCTCCCGCGCCGGGTGGTTGATTTTGTTCGCCAAAAGCGCGGTTGTATCCATACCGGCCTCATAGCGCCGCTTCCACTCGCTATAGCAGTCGCACACCGCCGCGCCGTGTGCTTGCGCTGTCTGCACGGCCGCTTCTATAAACGTATCCATCCGGCCGCCCGTCTGGTATTGCGCCGTCTTATGCGCGTATTCGCGCAGACCGCCGGTGAGCGAATCGTCCACGTAGGTGTTGAGCATATTCGGCGTCATGAAAATTACTTCAATGTCAGCCGCCTGCAGCCGGTCAAAAATCTCTCCTAACGCGGATGTGTAGCCATCCAGCGCATTGTTGATATCGTTTAGCCCGAAGCACACAACCGCCGCGTCCGGCGACTTTTCTACCACATCCGCCCCAAGCCGCGCAAGCCCTTTTTGTGCGTTATCGCCGCCCACACCGGCGTTGATTACGGTAACTTTTGCATCGGGATACAGTGCGGCGAGCCGCCCGCGCAGCAGTGTATGATACACCGCATTATAATCCGTCGTGCCGTGCATCCCGTTAAACGACTCAAAATATCCGTGCGTCACACTGTCGCCAAAAAAGGCGAGCGTCACACACTGTCCCGTCTGTAATTTTTCCGTTATCTTCATCGCACAATCACACTCTCAATCCCGAGTGCGTCGCCGACCTTTTTCACCGTGTCGGCATAATGGCCGATGCCGAGCGCATAGTGGTGCGTCGGCCCCTCCATCACCCACTTTTTGATAAATTCCTTTGTCGTCGGTGCAAAAAAGCCGCGCGTATTCGTGTTGCCCGTCGGCGGAATCGGCCCTTTTTTGGACTCGCCCTCGCCAATCACAAACTTAAACGTGCCGTCCGCTTTCTGCGTGATGCCCAGCATCGTAATCGGCCCCTCTTTGAGCTTAAATTCGACCGACGCGCCGCTGCCCGGTTTGCCGTGATACTTTTTCAAGCTGCGCAGAATCGGCTTGCCCTCCGCAATGGCGAGGTGGTGCGGCCCGTCGTGTCCCACCAAGATAAAGTCCTCCGCAAAATCAAACGGATGAAACTCCGCAAAGCTGCCACCGATGCCGAGCCGGTCAAAAATCAGCATTGCGATGCATGTTTTTAAGTCGAATTCGCCGCACATCGGAATCCCCTGTGCGTTTAAAATTGAATTTCCGACAATCAGCGAACTCACCGCCTCACGTGTGACGCTGTCCGGGCGGCCTTCGTAATAATACGCCAGCCCGGTGAGGTTTTTGTCCGCGACAAGCGCGTCGAGCGCAACGGACGCACGCGCCGCATTGTACAAGTCCGCATCCGTCAGCTTCATCGTCACGGGGTCGCTCTTCGGCGCCGGCATCTCGAATTCCTCGCAAATCAGCGCGATACGCGCCTGTATGTCACGCTCCTGTGCCGCTTCATAGCGCGACACAATCTCATCAATCTCCAAAAGCGGTACGTGCAGCCCAAATGCACCCGCAGCCGCCGTCGGGTCGGCGTGCATGTCGTACATGGCCTCTAACACGTGTCCCATCAGGCCGATTCTCGCGCCCTTCAGCCCGTTTAGCGCCTTTGCTGCGCGGCACCATTCGGTAATTTCCTTCTGTGCGTCCAAATCGTCGTAAAGCGTGCCAATGACCACATCCGCCACCGGCTTGCCCAGTCGGATTGCTACTCCCGTAAACTCCGGCACGGAGCAGATGTTGTCGTTTTCAAGCTGCATAAACGTCGACGCTTTCGAGTAGTCGAGCGCACGCCGCGGCTGCAGCGCCGCCAGCACGATTGGTACGTTTGCCGCACGCAAAACCGGCGCAAATACGCTCGACGTCGCGTAGGTAACCATGTTGCAAAAAAGCAAGTCAAGCCCCGCCCCGGCGATATGCTCCGCCGCCGCAAATGCCTTCTCGCTCGTGTCAACCATACCAAAATCAATAACTTCGACACCGTTTTGCGCCACCAGCTTATGAAAGTCTGCGTGGTAGCCCATAATGTTGTCCAACAGTCCTTCAAATTGTTCCCAATATGTACCGTGTGCCACCGCAAAAATCCCGACCCGCGCCGTGGCCGTCCGTTTCCGTTCAATCATGTCACATCGCCCCTTTATTTGTAAAAACCAAATCAATTTATCTTGATTATAACAGCTTTTTATGCTATAGTACATGTAAAAAGGCAACAATCATTTGTCAAAAATAAACCTATCATAAGAAGTGTGAAGTACATGTCCACGATCCTGCTCGAAGAAACAAAACCGCTCATTCGTCATGCACAGCTGCTCACAATTGCTGACGGCGCGGCCTACGGTACAGCAAAGGCGTACGACCACCGAATTTTCCTCTGCGTTGGCGGCAGGGGAAAAATCAATGTAGCCAATACGCCTTATGCGATGCAGCCGGGCGCGCTGCTTTTGTGGGGGCCGTCTCTGCCCTATCACTATGTGCCGGACGCGGAAAGCCCAATGACCTTGCTCGGCTTTAACTTTGACTTTACGCGCCAGTCCGCGCACAAAACAATGGCGATTCCGCCAGCAAAGTGCGGCTCATTTGACCCGTCGCTCGTTACAGAGCACGTGACAGTTTCGGATGCGCCGTATTTCAACAAACCACTCTATCTAACGAATTTACTGCATCTATCGGCTCGTTTTTCCGAAATCAAAAACGAATTTCTATTGAAAAAGCGCTACTTCTCGCACCGGTGCAGCGCGCTGTTTTCCGACCTGCTCGCACTGCTTGCGCGCGAGGCGGAGCGTCCCGCCACAGCCGCAAGCCATATGCAGGCCGACGCAATTATCGCTTATATTCAGGAGCACTATCACATGCCTCTATCTAACGCCTTACTTGGGCAGATATTCGGCTACCACCCGGGCTATATTGGACGGCTGATGATAGAGGCAACCGGTACATCGACACACCAATATTTGCTGCAGTACCGCATTGCGCGTGCAATCGATTTGCTGCAATCGGGCGAAGCAAATGTGTCGCAGGCCTGCTACCGCTGTGGCTTTGGTGACCTTGCGCACTTCTCGAAATGCTTTAAGGCAAAAACCGGACGGCCGCCGTCCGATTATTTAAGATAATCTTCCGGTAAATGGGCCCTCGTCCGATTAACCAGTGCGGCCATCTCACCGCGGTTAATCGCTCGTTCGGGCAAGAAATAGCCATCCTCGTAGCCACTAATAATACCAAGCTCTGCCAGCGCAGTAATTTCCTCGTAAGACCAGCGTTCCATATGCACATCTGGAAACGACAGCACGGCGCGGACGCGCTCCTCCGCACCCAATACCCGCGCCAGCAGGACGGCGATTTCTTCACGCGTGACGGCAGCTTCGGGACGAAAGGTGTTATCGTCGTACCCTTGAAACAGACCCGCCGCCGTTGCCGCACTAATCTGTTCCTCCGCCCAGTGTCCCACGGTATCGGTGTAGGCGGTCTCTCCATCTGCCGGTAGGCTAAGCAGCCGGGAAAAAATAACCGCCGCCTGTGCGCGCGTCAGCGGGTCTAACGGTGCAAATTCACTTGCGGAAACGCCCTTCATGATACCGTCCGCCGTAATACGGATAATGTCGTCCTTTGCAAAGTGTCCGTGAATGTCGGAAAAATACTTTCCGTTGAGCCACAGCTCGTAATATTCCCAAACGTCAGGCGACTCCTGCCCCGCGCTCCAGTTGCCGGACCCTTTCAAGTTATACCGCCCCACAAGAGCCAGCTTTTCCTTAATCGAGTCACTGTTTTCAAACCAGACCTCATAACTGCCGGGCGGCAGCGCCGTTCCGACCAGTGTGTAAGAGGGGTCGCCCTCCCGAATCGTAAAGGTATACTTCGGCGAGCGAGAGACCTTATCATACGTGACGTTTCCGCCATAGAGCGTACGCAGCGTATCGACCTGATGATTGGAAATCCCAATTCCCTTTACACTTCCTTCGCTGTTCCACACACGCCCGAAAAACGGAATTCCGAGCACGATTTTATCAGAGGGAACATAGCGCAGCGCGTATTCAATTGAGCGCTGTACAAAGCTGTAGCCGGCGACCGGGCCGGGCGCGCCGCCCTGATAGTGCTCGTCATACGCCATAATAAACAAATGGTCGGCGTACTTTCCCAATTCCGCATAGTCGTATGAGCCGTGCCAGCCGGTGTTCCAACCACTCGGATTCGCCGCCACGGCAACGGATACCTCTTTATCGCTGGGAAGCGACTCGCGCAGGCGGCGCACCAGTTCTGTATACTGCGTCCGCTGCTTTTCCGTTACGTTTTCAATGTCAACATTGACGCCGTCAAGCCCATAATCGTTTATTGTGTCAGCAAGCTGCGCCGCCAATCGGTCAACATTAGAAAGTGCATTCACGCCGGAGGTTCTGTCCCAATGGTTGCTCAAAAATGGTACGACGCGGATTCCGTTTTGATGCATCGTTCGGATAAAGTCGCGGCTGATATTACTGCGTTTCAGACTGCCGTCAGCATTCAAATCAAAATAGCTCGGCGAGACGACCGAAAGCGTATCTTTTGCACGCAGAACATTATTTGCCTGCGTCTGTGACGAGCCAAAATAGACGTAGCTCATCGCATAGCGCGCCTCCGGCTCGCCCGCCGCCACTTTAGCAAGCGGAACCGCCAGCGCAAGACTGCCTGCCAGCACAAAGCGAACCGTTCTTACCGCTAATTTACTTCTGCGAATCAACCCTAAAAGCGACTGACCCTTTTCTCCATGCATAAAGTCGGCCGCAAACTCCGTGTCCATCCTTCCCATCATGACGTAACAGTCATATGTTCCGTCGCCATTAGGCCGAAATTCAATCGACATACGCGCCCCTCCCAATTGTTTGGTATTTCTTTTAACATTTGCGTTTTGATGCAAATTTATACCAAAACCGAGCTGGGAAGCGGATATTAAAATTCCGGCTTTCGAATCTCATACTTTGCGGAAGCATACATCCAGTTTTGCTGGAATAAACGCATTACATTCCAATATCCCGCACCACGAAGGCCAAACTCAGACACTAAATTATATTTTGCCTGGATGCTTCTCACATCTTCAAACCAAACCACATGCTGTCTGCGTTCTCTGTCCCAATAATAAAAATAGGGCGACTGCGCGATTGGGTCGAATTGAATTTCAGCTCCATTTTTCGCCGCAACCTGTACCGCATACTCGTTTCCGATTCCGGTAGCCCGTGTAATTCCCTTTTCAAAAGGCAAAATCCAATCATATGCGTAATTCGGTATACCAAGCATAATTTTTTCGGGCGGTATCTCCGTGACTGCGTACTCCACCACCCTGCGCACCTGATTGATAGGCGCTACCGCCATTGGTGGGCCGTAGGTGTATCCCCACTCATATGTCATCAGCAAAACCGTATCCGATATCGCGCCTACCTGCGCGTAATCGTGACTCTCATAGAGCAGTCCCGACTGGCCCGCAGAGGTCTTCGGCGCTAAATCGGTGTTCATGCGATACCCCGCCGCATGTAATTTGTTCGCCGCATTGCGCAGAAAGTCAAGAAAATACTCTGCATCCTCCGCAGGTATGTATTCAAAGTCGATGTCCAGTCCCACGTAACCCTTTTGGCGCATTAAAGCAATCACTTGGTTTAAAACTTTGTTTTGCAGCGCAAGGTCGCGGAACAAGGCCCGCGCCCGCGTCCCGCTAAATGTGCCATCCTCTGTAATAGAGGAAAGCACCATAACCGGCGCGGATTCGTTCTGCCACGCCATCTCAATCAAAGGGTCATCATCAATTGGTATCAGCTCTCCTTCTTTGCTAATCCCGTAACCAAAAATCGTAAGACTGGACAAATACGGCAGCGTCCGTTTTAATACAGACGGCATAATATCCGTGTAGGCATAACCATTTACCGCAATAGAGCGTTGTTTCCTGTTGGTATAAGAGATTACAAGCGTCTGGCCCGTATAAATATTGCGGTTAAGTCCCAAATCAGAATTGTTTTGAATAAGCTCCATTTCTGTTACGCCATATTCGCGCGCAATATCCGCAAGCGTTTCGCCTCGGCGAACCGTGTGGACGATATCCGGTATCAAAATTAAGAGCGCCTGTCCAATCACCAATCGGTTTTGAACCAATCCGTTGTCCGCCGCCACGCGCTGCGGTGACACGCCATACTCCTCTGCTATCTTCCAAACCGTATCACCTTGTGATACAACATGTATAATCATTATCTATCCACCCCTTCCTTTCGTTTTAGTATATGCGTCTCCAACAAAGACATGCCGGGGATATATCTATTAAAATAGTATTCAGAGCTTTATATGTATAATGTTAGAAAAAAATAAGACTGTAGAAAATCCTACAGTCTTAAATGGCATATGAAAAAATCCCATCCTTTGGATGGGATTTTCAAGTGCAGCATAACCTGCTGCGATATGGTAGCGGCGAGTGGACTTGAACCACCGACCTAACGGGTATGAACCGTTTGCTCTAGCCAACTGAGCTACACCGCCATATTCGACGCGCTTCACGCGACGGATATTAGTATACTATAAAACGAACTGCTTGTCAAGCAAAATATTCTATATTTTTGTAAAATTCTATCTTTACGCCCAAGCGAAGCCAACATCTATGAAAGCTGCGCCGCATACGTCTCAACAGAGAGCCGGACATTTAAAAATTCCTTCAGCTTCTGATACTCTTCCATAGCTTTTTTGTTTTCCCCTGTCTTTTTTACCGCCTTAATCATCAGATTCTTCGGCGTTTCAAGCGGCGAAATATACTCGAGCGCCGTCACCTCGTACCCGCGCGCCTCCAAATACAGCGTACGCATCGCATCGGTTAAATCGTCGGCCAGCCGCGCCTTAAACACCGGATAACGCATCAGCGCGCTCAGCGGCTCGCACTGGTACTGCGCAAGCATCTCCTTGTGGCAGCACGGCACGCACACAATTGCCCCGATGCCGCTGCGAATCCCGAGCCCCAACGCCATATCCGTTGCCGTGTCGCACGCGTGCAGCGACACCAGCATATCAATTTTCTCGTCCGGTACATACGAATTAATATCGGCACAAATAAATTCCATATTGTGATAGCCCAAATTACGCGCCATCTGCCGTGACGACGCAATTACACCCTTGTTGTAATCAACCCCAATAAATTTACAGTTCAGCTTACGCATATCGCGCATATAGTAATTGAGTACAAAGGACAAATACGACTTGCCGCACGCACAGTCGAGCACCGTCACACATCTATCCGTCGGAAGCGTGTCAACCAGCGGCGCGACCAACTCGATATAGTGGTCAATCTGACTGTATTTGCGCAGCATATCGTTTTTGAGCTTACCCTCTTTTGACAGAATGCCGATTTCTTTTAACAGCGCGTCCGCCTGTCCAACTTTGATGATATAGTCGCGCGTTCCGGCATTCTGCGGTTTTGCAACCGGCGGAGTATCGTTCACCGCATCGGTCTGACGCGTTTTCACGCCCCTATCGGAGCCCTCCACAATAATAGCTGCGCCGCGTTCCTTATAAGTTATCTGCACTTCGTCATATTTTATACACTCCGACGCAATAAACGCTGCAATTCCTTCACGGTTCACCTGCATTTGGCTGCCATTGTAATGAATTATGAAAGCATCCGCCCCCTGCGCCGTAATCGCGGCGGGAAACGACTTGCGCCCCGACCGAAACGCTACGTCAATCTGCTGAAAAAACGTAAAATTCTCCTCCAGCCGCGCCAAAACGCCGCTAAGCAGAAGCGATACCTTCGCCGCTGTCTGGTTTTTCATGCCGTTTCCCTCCCCTCTTACAAAACAACTCTTATTTTAAATGTAGCCCAACTATGAAGAAAACGTGTTCCCGCAGCGCAGGAGAAGGGGCGGCGCCCCGACAGCGGTTTCTTCCAATGGCTCAAAAGTTTTTCTTTTGAGCCTATTTTATCCCGATATCCTTGCGGTAATGCGCGTCTTTGAAGCTGATTTTGTCAACTGCTGCATAGGCATCCTTAATCGCTTCGTCCAGCGTATCCGCTGTTGCCGTTACGCCGATTACGCGGCCGCCCGCCGTCACGAGCGCATCGCCGTCTTGCTTCGTTCCCGCGTGAAACACCGTAATATTGTCCGATTCACACGCTTTGTCGAGCCCCGTGATGGCATAGCCCTTCTCGTACTTTAACGGATACCCGCCCGACGCCATGACAACGCACACCGCCGCATTGTCGTACCACTCAATTTCAATTTCGTCAAGTCGCTCCTCTACAACTGCCAATATAATTTCCGCCAAATCGGTTTTAAGCCGCGGCAGGACAACCTGCGTCTCCGGGTCGCCGAAGCGGCAGTTATACTCAATTACCTTAATGCCCTTTTGCGTCAGCATCAGCCCGAAGTAGAGCACGCCTTTAAACGGACGCCCCTCCGCCTGCATCGCCTTTATCGTCGGCAAGAACACTTCCTTCATACACGTGTCCGCAAGCTCCGGCGTGTAGATACGGCTCGGGCTAAACGTCCCCATACCGCCGGTATTTAAGCCCTTATCGCCGTCGTAGGCGCGCTTGTGGTCCTGCGCCGACACCATCGGCTTAACGCCAGAACAGAAATTTCCGGCCCGGTCAGAAACTCTTCAATAACAATCCGCTTGCCCGCATCGCCAAACATTGCATTGTCCATCATCTCGCGGATTGCGTCGCGCGCCTCGTCCTTCGTCTGCGCAATAATTACGCCCTTACCGAGCGCGAGCCCCTCCGCCTTGATAACAATCGGGCAGTCTTTGTCCTCGATATACGCCAGCGCGTCGGCGCTGCTCGTAAATACTTCGTACTCCGCCGTCGGAATCCCGTACTTTTTCATTAGCTCTTTTGAGAACACCTTGCTGCCCTCAATGATCGCTGCCGCCTTGTTCGGCCCGAAGGCAGAAAGCTCCGCCGCCTCAAGCGCGTCCAC
>URQR01000008.1 GCA_900550065.1 uncultured Eubacteriales bacterium
AATCGCTGGGCCGTTACATGACTCCACCCTGCGATTACGAAACAATATATTTTTTAAAAAGATTATCCAATGCTGCGCATGAGCCAAAATGCATTTAACAGATTGATTGGCGCGTTATTGTAATGATTGTTCCAATTAATTAGATTTGCCGTCCGTTCGACGATACCGACAGCTTTTTCATTATGCTTCCCGGCAAGCGCCATAATTGCCGCTGCGTCCCTGTACTGCTCTTATCAACAGGGGAAACACGCCTCGCAATAAATCCTTTTCTTACTGAGACTGTCGCAAAAAGTTCAAGCCCCTTATAGACCTTTCGTGCAAGTGTCTTTCATACGCGGCCTCCTTGCTTGTACAGCTCTTTTCGTGCTGTACCATTAACCCTAATTTATTCAAAATAAAAAATCGGAACAAAAATTTGTTCCGACGTGGCTTAACTGACCAAAAAAGATACCATACTATAATTCCAAAAATACTATTACTTATCCCCCACCAACTCAACGATTTGTTTTACTCCGTTTATAAATAAATGTACAAATCCTTTCCGTATCTACAATAAATCTTATTTTTTCAATACATGCTTTTATGGTTTTCTCAGTAATAATAGAAGTATCAATCTTTTTATAAATAGATTTTGCTCTATCTAATTTGATTAACCTGTTCTACAATAGTTTTTCGTATTCTCTTTTTGCATAAACGACTCTTGCAATTGTAACCACTTTTTCTTGTTCCTCTACCCAATAAAACACCAAATAATTATCTACTGGCATTCTCCGATAGTCATGTTTCAAAGGTTTTATGGGGTAAAAAATTGGATACCGATGCGGTGATTCACATAACCTTTCTATGCATCCCATCATCTTTTCTGCCAATCTCAACGCAGCAGCAGGGTTTAACAGTGTCTGATTGACGTATGCCACCGTTTCCAGCATATCCTTCCGGGCAAGAGGCAAAATCTCAACTTTATACATTTTCTGCACCTATTGTTTCCTTTAATGATTTCAATACATCTTTCGTCGAATACCGAATATTGGTATGCTCTGCCTCCCAGTCAGCCTCTTGCAGTTTATAATATACTTCGCTGTCAAACTGCAATTTTTCAAAAGCTTCCATGCTTAAAACCACCATATCTCCAAAGCCGTTTTTGGTTAAAAATACGGGCTGCTTTGTTTCGTGAACCGTCTTAGAAATTTCCGCAAAACTGTTCCTTAAATCTGATACTGGTCTAATCATTTTCATGGCAAACACCTCCTAAAATTATTTTAGCATAATTACGCTAAAATATCAATGATTTTTATAAGTTTTGCGTAAATCTCATTGATACCACGCCGTGCGATTTGGGTTTGTATATTTTTACACTATTAAAATTTTGTTTCTGCTCCTGCCTTTCTTCCAATCCTTTGTATTTCGCTTTACTGTCCCCAAAAAACACTTATAAATATTTTGAAAACCGTTTACAAACACAAAGGAAAATTTTATAAAAATTTTTTTCATAATTCGCTCTAAATACTATAATATTACTTTTCGCTACAAATAACACCTTCAACCTTTTAAATTAAATATCCATTTTCACTTGCTTTTGCTCTCTAAGTGCCTGTTCTACGATACTTTCTTGACCCAATGCACTATAATGTTCCTTAAGCCGTTCTCTTAATCTAAACAGTTTTCCGCTTGAAGTATCGACTAATTGACCATAAGTGACACCATGAATTCTTCCGCTTGAAGTATTTTTTTCAGCATCTATATCTCCAAGCTTAGCTCCGACTACATATGCGTCAATAGTTGCGGAACTGTGTAACACAGCAGATTTCCGGATTTGCCGAACATAGTATTCTACCTGATTAACTTCATCATCAGTAATTTCAAATCCTCCACGCTTTACTTCAACGATCAAAATTTGATCTGGTTTCATTATTTCACCAGCAGTCGTATCAATTCTATCCGTACATACTGCTTTCAAGGAATACTGTTTAAGGCAAATAATATCTGGCCTCCGCTTGGGATTATCTATTACATCCAAGTCGTAATCCTCATCCTTAAACAAACTTTTAACAACGGTTGTTAGCGCTGAATTTGACACAAACATTGGAGAATCAAATTGTGCGCCAAACAACCATCTTGAGTTAAGTATGAGTGGATGAAGCGTGTGCAATTCTTCAGTTGTTTTGTCGTTATATATGCGCTGAATAGCCTCAATAACTACAATGCGTTTATCAATTTCACCAATTACAGTAGCAATATCATCAACATTCCAAGTGCTTAATATATCTGTTAATTTATCAAGTTGATCTGGAGTCATCTGTCCTAATTGACTGAGAAGCAATTCTCCTTTTTTGGCTTTTTCTATAGAAATCATTGCTTCTACAGCACTATGAAGATAGTCCGGTGTAATTACTGTACTGGATTATCATCCGTCACTTTTTCAATAAATGCTGATATATTTCGTTGACCGGTAACATTCAAGGTTTCTAATTCATCTCTCACATCTCGGATAACATCTAATCTAACTTCACTAAGATGATTTTTCATTATCGATTTGATGAATTCATCAACCTCACTTTTAACACAACGGTAGATATCCTCCATATTAGCTGAATCGATAAAATCACTCCAATCAGGGAGTACATCATCTATCAAATCATCAGATTTTATAATTATGGTATATCTTTTTGCTGCTTTAAACCTTCCATCAAGAAAAGTTGTTTTTCCATATGTCCATGAAGGTTGCCCTACTAATCGACCGGAAATCCAAAATGCAATGCCATGTTGTTGTGATTTTGCAGCTGTTTTCTCAGAATCTATAACTGTCATTGATAAATTAGCTTTTGTTGGTGTCGTAAACTCTTTTGAAAAAACGATGCCTTTATGCTGAGATAAATCAATACACTTACCATTGATTTTTACAACAAACTTCGGATCATACAAAAATCGTGCAGATAGTATATCCGTCATTGCGATTGCATCTGGCAGATGCCTGAGCACAAATGTACTTATTCTTGTGCCATGTCCATCTTTATCGTTTGTAGTGTGCTTGAGTATTTTGAATGGAGAATCTCCTTTAGATACGACTATATCGTAAGTGTTACATATTCCGTCTTTCCACGTCTCGACGGTATAACTATCTGAAAAGCAAAGCATCCCATGCCGGCCTACACCATTTCTACCGTATGCGATTCTTTTTGAACATTCAACATCAGCTGGAAATAATACTTCTTTACCCTGTCGTTTCTGACGATCGTAATTCAAAGTCATCCATCTGCTGCGAAATTCTTCATCTGTCATACCTGTTCCATCGTCTTCAACAACAATTTTCTCATGCTCTTCAAAAGGTATAGTAATATCTACATTATGTGCGCCTGCATCCCATGCATTAGCCACAAATTCTGTTAATGCAATATCGTTATTGGAGGTGATAGATTTATTGTTTCTAAAAATATAATTCTCCTCAAATTTAACAGCGTTATTAGTCATACTCTTCCTCCAGATTGTAGACATACTCTATTATTATAAATATCATAATGCTTTTTTACTATTCAATTTACAGTTTCAAAACATTATACTACAAATTTTTCCATATATTTTTTACATCATATCACAACATACACAAAAAATCAATCATTGTCCCGTTATATCCCAATGCTCCAACCTCTCCCTCCTACACCTCAACCGCTGCAATCTATGGCTAATCTCATAAAACGATATCTTTGCCACCCAGCTCGAAAATCTACAGCTTCCATGATACTTTTCCAAGATCACAAACGATTTCAAAAACGTATCCTGGCAAACATCCTCATAATCACGCATCAAATCCGCATATGTATGCAATCCAGCTCTATATAGACGCTCTTTAATGAAGTCCCTTATCTTTTTATACGACTCCTCATAAAGCAAATCTAGCGCCTTTCTATCCCCCTTGATTGCGGCTCTACTCATCTGATACTCTCTCAATTTCAGCAAGTCGTTTTCGTTAAAAGGCCCAACAGTAACAACGACATCTGCTCCAATCGTGATTTCTTTCAGATATTTTCTGCATGCCTCTTCATCAAACTGATAAAGCAGCAAGCGTTCCGCTAATTTCATCTGGATTTCATCGTTTGTAATCGTCCGAGAATTTTTACAGATTCAGCTTCCATGCTCTACCCGATTAGCACACCGCCACACTATTTTCGTATTTCTCGTTATCTTTCTATAATTCGCTCCACATTCACTACAAATAATCTTCCCAGAAAGTATATCGTTTGAGTATCTGTTAGATTTTCTTCCCTTATGGCCATTGTTGCGCACTGTCATATTGCTCCGCTTTCGCTTTTCCTCCTGCACAGCTTTGAATAATTCTTTCGGAATAATCGGCTCATGATGATTTTTAATAAAATACCGATCCCTTTCGCCATTGTTTTTTACTTGCCTCCTGTCCAGAAAATTCTCAACAAAAGTTTTCTGGCCTAAAACATCTCCGCTAAGTTTTTCGTTGGACAGCAGCTTGGAAATCGTTTCACTGCTCCATTTTTCCTTGCCAGTTGGTGACGGAATTTTACAGCGATACAATTCTTTTGCAATCCCCGATAAACTGCAGCCACTGAAATACAGTTCAAATATTGTCCTGACAATTGCAGCTTTTGGTTCATCAATTACCAAACTACCATTTTCATCCTGTGCATAGCCATAGCAAATTCTATCATAAAGCTTCGATGTCCCCGTTTTAAAGCCATGTTTCAGACTGAATTTTATGTTCTCGCTTTTTGCCTCGCTTTCAGCTTGTGCAATCAAGAGCAACATGGAAAAGTCGCTCTCCGTTGTATAATCAAGCAACCGTAAATTTTCCTGCTCACACCAAACATCCACGCCAATTGACTTTAAATGTCGCAGCATCAAAAGCGATTCATACAAATTTCTGCCGAATCGGCTCACCGATTTTACCAGAATGATATCGATCTCGCCATTGTTACATTTCTTCAACAATGTTTGAAGCCCATCTCTTTTCCGTGCTTGCAAGCCGGATTTCGTATCGAAATACACACCAACGAACTCCCAGTTTGGATTGTTCTTAATCTGGGATTCATAATACGCAATTTGTACCTGCAGCGATTCCGCCTGTTCCTCTCTGCCCGTAGAAACACGGCAATAGGCGGCAGCTCGTTTTCTGCATTCTTGTTGTTTTGGCGGTATCATAATAATTTCCGGCATCGTTTTTCTCCTCACATCATACCGATTACATACAGCATCTCGCTTGCTGCATTCTCTTGCATATTTCCTCTGCACCTCCGGCCCTTTTCTTCCTGCACAGCTTTGAACAACTCTACCGAAATGATAGCAGAGTGCGTATTTTTCGTCAAATATCGGTCTGCGGAACCAGTGTTTTCAATTTGCACACCCATAACCGAAATGGTCTTCTGCAAAAGGACAACGCCGATATATTTTTCGTTGGAAAGCAATTTGTCGATCGCCTCCCGGTTCCATCTTTCCCTGCCGGTCGGAGACGGAATCCCCTTTCTGTATAACTCGTCTGCAATTTTGCCAAGGCTGGCACCTGACAGATATCGCTCGAACATCCACTTCACAATTTCGGCCTCGGTTGGGTTAATAACCAAATCTCCGTGCTCGTTTTGATTGTAGCCAAAGCAGACTCTCTTTGCCAATTTCGATGTCCCTTTCCGGAATTGTGCTCTTAGGGCTTGTTTGATTTCGCTACTTTTGTTGTGCATGTAAATTCTCCTTTCAGTAAAAAATTGTAGTCAAGACCACCGGTTGAACCGGTGGCTTGCACGGCCCCTATAAGGGGCTATTACCAGCTTAACCCCTGAAAGGGGTAGTGAATTATATTATCGCATCACACGCACTGCCACCCGTAAACGGGTAAGGACTCGCTATTTTTTATTTGAGATAAATTTTCAAACCGTTTCTTACATTTTGCGGCTTACATAAAGCTCGCCGCTTTTATTGTAGCTTCGCTCGTCTTTTCTTCCCCTAGTAGAACTGGGGGATTATTTCCACGTCTGAAGAATCCATGAAAAAAGCACGGCAATTTCAAAAATTACCGTGCTTAATACTTGTATTTATTCTATTTTCCCTGTAAAAAGCAGCAAACCTGTTTCAAATGAAACAGGTTTGTCAACTTATCTTGGCACCCCCGACCAGAATCGAACTGATAACTAATCCTTAGGAGGGACTTGTTATATCCATTTAACTACGGGGGCGTATGTATTGATAAAAACTGCACATAACTAAAACGATAACGCAAAAATTATATCAAACGCATTATAAAAAGTCAAGCAAAAAAAATTTTGTGAAAGTTTCATTCAGGGCTTGACGAAAGCGCGTTTATATAGTATAATAGCTTTCGTTGTGATATTCATATTTATACTTGCTACCGTGGCTCAGCAGGTAGAGCAGCTCACTCGTAATGAGCAGGTCGTCCGTTCGAATCGGATCGGTAGCTCCATAAACCTTGTAAATTATATTTACAAGGTTTTTTTGTATATACAGTCCAAAAAAACTACAAAGCTCTGGTGTTTTTAACCGACTATTGTTCCATAGTAAAAACCTCCGCAGCCAAGGCCGCAGAGGTTCTTACTAAAATATATTTAAAAAAAAGCGCTGACAAAATTAATATAGATTAAAGATATGCATATCCGCTCTCATCATAAAAATAATCGCTTAAGCCGTTGCTCTTAGCATTATAATCTACCACTACGCGGTATTGGCCGGCCGGCATATCGTAAATCGTGTCTACAAAATAGAAGAAGCTTGTATTGCGCGCCTCATAGTAACGCGTCGGAGAAGCGTCGACCCAACCGCCGTTTTGATACCGCTGCAATGTCGCGTGCATATAACCCAAAGCTACGTCCCGCGTGGTCGTCATCGTCAGCGTATACTGTACCGCACTGCTCGACACCACATATGCCTGTGTTCTAACGCTAGCGATAAAATATGTATACGGTGTAATTTCGCCGTCAGCCGAAATACCATAACTTTTTGGCAGCTCCGCCTGTGCAAACGCAGACACACCAAACGTAGAAAGCGCAACGAGTAAAACCATTGCTACTCCTTTTACAAAAATCTTTCTCTTCATATAAACCACTCCTTTATGTTTTTACTTCTCCTATAAGACGACATTTTGTGCGGTTTTCTTTCATTTTTTTCAAATTAATTAAAAAAAGTGCAAACTTGTTCTCGTTTGCACTTTTTACTGCGCTATTTGTATGTGTATAATTTCTGAATCACTTTATTAAACGTCTCTGCATTCTTTGATACCGTTTGCAGACTGTAGCAGGTCGTTCCGGCGGCATTTTTCCACGACGCAGTATACAAATGGTCGCCCGATTCATTTATGATTCGTACATATTCCGCCTCCTGCCCCATAATTTTTATTTTACCTGAATCTTGTGTATTTCCCTGTAAGAGATATTTGCTCCCGTCTATAAAGTTATCCGCTTTTTGTGCCAACAGAAAGATATTTCCGTCTTCAAATCCATACCTCAGTAATATCTCTTTTGATTCTTTATTACCTATAGAGTTCTCTAAAACCGCCCCGTCCGGCAGCCACCCGGGCACAATCAGCTCCACCTCTGGGCATTGCGCCGAAAGCGTTGCATAGATATCGTTCGCCGGGACACCATCCGCGGTATAAACAAAAGACGCAGCATCCGTATCAGTAAAGATAAGCGTATCGTTGTTTATTTGGGCGGTCAGCCACTTCCACAAATTTCCGAACGCACCCGCGCTCATCCCTACAGCAAGAAGCGCCGCAAGAAAAATCGCAACGAGCACAGCCAGCCGCCTAACCTTTCTGTTGCTTACCACTTTACGCGCTAACGCCTTTTCGCGCGCAGCGTCGCCCGGCACCGGAACGTTCTTCGCCGCGGCGAGTTCGTCGGCAAACAATTCCTCCGCGTATTTTTTAACGCCATATTTTATCGCAAGTTCCTCTTGTTCGCGTATGTATTCCTGCTTGTTCATATCTTCGCCTCTTTTCTTTGCTCAGCGTTCTCATGCAAGGCATTCCGCAGCAGCTCGGTTCCGCGTCTTAGCCTTGTACTGACCGTATTGAGCTTCAAGCCCGATATTTCAGCAATTTCTGCCTGCTTTAAGTCGAAATAATATCTATAAATCAAAACGGTGGCGTATTTGGGGTCGAGCGTTTTGATGGTGTCATAAATTCTATTAACCGCTTCTTCCCCAAGCACCAATTCTTCCGGGCTTTTTTCTTTTACCGGTAAATACGGCTCAAGTTGGTCCAGCCCGACCTCCTGCGGCATTTGCTTTTCCTTTTTTATCAAATCGAAAGAGGCGCATCTGGCTGCTGAAATTACCCACGCCTGTTCAAGTGTTTTGTTCTTTAACAAATGCATATTCTTTGATAATTTTAAAAACGCTTCCTGTGAAGCATCATATGCGTCGTGTTCGTTTCCCAAAATACGATAGCAGACTGCATATACAATACCTTTATATTTTTGATAAATTTTCTCGAAATTAACAATTCCGACACGAAGAATATTAATGAATATTTTAATCACCCCCAACAGTATATATATAACACAAATAAGGACTTATGTCAACAAACATACGGTTTGAGGAAGTGTCCGCACATATCGGCTGATAAACAATCCCCTCTTGCAAAGCAAAAAGTCACCACTGCCGTACCCAGACAAATTGAAATCCTATCTAAACGTACGACCCGGCAACGCCTTCTCACCTATTTTGACCAACAACGCCGCGGCGCACGCAAATTTTTAATCCCGTTCAACCGCGGAGAGCCGGCCGCCTGCTTATGCGTGGTAGAACTTTCTGTATAAAATATGTCGAACTATATCTTCAACATCCGGTAGCCTACCCCTACATGGGTCTGAATATAGTTTGGCTCGGACGTGTCTTTTTCTATCTTCTTTCGCAGCGTTGCCATAAAGACGCGCAGGGACGCAACATCATTATCCCACGCGCTGCCCCAGATTTCTTTTGTAATATAGTTGTGCGTCAGTACTTTACCTACATTTTTTGCAAGCAGGCACAACAGTTTGTACTCAATCGGTGTCAAATGCAGCTCACTGCCGTTCAAATAAACACAACCCGCGGCATAGTCGATTGTTAAGTCCCCATTGGTAAAAACGGCGGACTGTGCCGGGTCGCCGCTTCCGGAATCATTGAGCCGCCGAAACGTGACCCGTAAGCGTGCAAGCAGCTCCTCGACAGAAAAAGGCTTCGTTAAATAATCATCCGCGCCGGCGTCAAGCGCTTCAATTTTATCCGTGTCCTCGCTCCGCGCGCTAATCACAATAATCGGCGTTTTAGCCCAAGAACGTATTTTACGGATTATTTCTATCCCATCTATATCAGGCAGGCCCAAATCCAGAAGAATCACGTCTGGATTATGAGACACGGCTTCTATAATTGCTGCTTTCCCTGTCGGAGCGGTCTGAAAGCGGTAATTGTGCGTTTCCAATGTTGTTGAGATTAGGTTTCTGACGGCGTTGTCGTCCTCTACAACCAAAATTAACGGCTTATTCATGTAATACAACCTCCTCTGTTGGCAGCATAACCGTAAATACCGCGCCATGCGGAATATTATTCGAGACAGTAATCGTTCCTCCGTGCGCCGCCACAATAGATTTGCACAGTGCAAGCCCAAGGCCAAGGCTGCGCCGGCTGTCGGCGGATTTTGTTTCAGCGGTGTAAAACATATCAAAAATATGCGCTTTTGCTTCCTGTGTAATCCCTGTCCCATCGTCCGACACGGTTATGACCGCTTGATTTTGCTCTTTTTTAATTTCAATTATAATATTTGACTCTGGCGGTGTGTATTTAATCGCATTATCCACAAGGTTTATAATCACCTGCATAATAAGCCGGGAATCCATCTTTACCAATAGAAACGTATCAGCGTGCTTAACCTGTATACGGTGCTCGCCGCGCCGCCGGTCCGTGTGTCGGAGCGCTTCGGTAACGACCTCGTCAATTAGCTCGGTCGATAGGCGCATTTTCATTGTGCCGTCCTCTATACGCGTCACAGACAGTAAATTTTCCACTAAATTAATCAGCCATATCGAGTCGTCATAAATATCGGCGTAGAGCTGTTTGCGTTTTTCTCTATCAATATTTTCCTCGCTCTCGAGCAATATCCCCGCATTGCCAGAGATTGATGTCAGCGGCGTACGCAAATCGTGGGATATGGACCGCAGCAAATTCGCCCGTAGTTGTTCATTTTTGGCGAGCAGGGCCGCTTTTTCCCGTTCGCGGGATATCTTATCGTTTTGAAGCGCAAGCGCACACTCCCCTAAAATCGAGAGCATAATACTGTTTTCAAACGCATCCAACGGCGTTTCGCCGATTGCAATCCCGACAACGCCATACACATTCTGGCTCACCCGAACGGAAAGGTAGTAGCATTTCGAATCGCCAAGCGTGTTTGTGGTCGCGCCGGCATGTTTATTATTATGGTATACCCATACTGCAACAGCACGCTCGTTCTCGGTTGTATACTGTGCGGCATCCCGCCCGCTGTGGATTGGAAAAAACAGCGGTGCGGCAAGCTGATCGTCGTGTACTTCATAAAACAATACATCCCTGCCAAGCAGCTTTGTAAGTTGGCTGCACGTAACAGAAATAATACCGGCGGCGGCGTTTTCTCCGCTCATGAGCCGGTTTGTATCAAAAAGAATTTTAGTCCGATAGGCCGTCTGCGTCGCCTGTTTGGCCTGCCGTTTAATTCGTACCGCCAATGAACTCGTCAAAAATGCGGACAGAAACATAATCAAAAATGTCGCCGGATATCCCGCGTCATAAGCGTTTAACGTAAAACGCGGCTCTGTGAATAAAAGTTAAACAAGAGCACGCTAATCACTGAACCGACAAGACTGAATACACGCCGCGCGGTAACGACGGCCATGACCAGCACGCCAAAAATATACACCGTAATAATATTATCCTCACTAAAGCCGAAACGCGCAAATAAATAACCAATCCCCGTAGAAGTAACAAGTATCAGTACGCTTTTCAGAAAATCGGACAGCGCATTCTTTGCCGTTTGCCGCTCATGCCTTTTATGCTGGTATGGTGCCGTATTCCGATCGGGAATAATATAAATATCAAGATTCGGCGAATATTGTGTAATTCTTTCCGTGAGAGGCGTTCTTCCGGGCAGGAAGCCGCGCCGAGCGTTACTCCTGCCGAGAACAATCTTGGATACGCCGGAAAGCCGCGCGAATTCAGAAACCTGAAACGCGATATCCTCGCCATATACTGTCTCAATCGCCGCTCCCAGCTGCTGTGCTAAGTGAATGTTCTGGCGCAGCCGTTTTTTATCCTCTGCGCTCATAGTGGGAAAATCCGGCGTTTCAACAAACAGCGCTGTAAAACTTCCCTTAAACGCGCCGGCCAATCTCGCCGCGGTACGGATAATTTTAGCATTCGTCGGCGAAGTCGATAAACATACTAAAATATGTTCGTCCGTAAAAAAGCTGTTCGTTCGTCCACCCGCAAGCTCCGACATTTTGTTTACCCTGTCGGCACATCGGCGCAGCGCAATTTCTCGCAGCGCGACGAGGTTTTGCAGTGTAAAAAAATTCCCCAATGCCTGCTCTGCCTGCGTTTTTTTATAAATCTTCCCCTCACTGAGCCGTTCTATCAGCTCCTTTGGCTCGATATCTGCCAGCTCTACCTGATCCGCGTTATCAAATACCGAATCAGGAATGCGTTCCTGTACAACGACGCCGGTAATAGAAGCTACAAGGTCGTTGAGGCTCTCAATATGCTGCACATTGACCGTGGTATATACGTCAATACCATTGCTCAACAGCTCATTGATGTCCTGATATCGTTTCAAATGACGGCTTCCATCCGCATTCGTATGCGCCAACTCGTCAACTAAGATCAGCTGCGGTTTACGCGTGAGCGCGGCGTCTAAATCAAATTCATGCAGGGTAATACCGCCGTGTTGTACCGCTTTAGTCGAAACAAGCTCCAAGCCGTTGAGTAACTCGGCAGTCTGCGGACGCGCATGCGGTTCCACATAGCCGACGACAACGTCAATTCCGCGTCGTTTTGCCGCGTGGGCTGCTTTTAACATAGCATATGTTTTGCCGACGCCCGCCGCATAACCAAAAAATATTTTTAAGCGGCCCCGGCTGTTTTTTGTCTCTTCTTTATTTATTTGTCGTAGGATTTCCTCCGGGCTGCTTCTATGCGCTTCCACCGTATCACCTCTTCTATTTCTATTCTAATATGTTTTTGTTTAAATTCATATTAATAAATACGTACCTATATTAAGATTGTATAAAGATTTACATACTATAAGTCAACAAACAAACTCGAAAAAAGCGTAGTTTTCTGACAACGGTTTCTTCCACGTGCAAAAGTTTCGCTTCTGCATATAGAATATCACAAATCATAGGACAAAAAAAAGGGCATATGTCTCTAAATTGCCCTTTTTTGTTTTACCTATTATAAAATACCGTCCAGCATCAAATTTACTTTCAAGACATTGACGGTCTGCTCACCAAATACCCCTAAAAACCGCCCATTCGTACATTTTTGTATCACATCGCGGACCTCCTGCTGAGATATACCGCGTTTTTGTGCAATCCGCGCCACCTGATACTCCGCTGCTGCCGGCGAAATATCCGGGTCAAGGCCGCTGCCGGAGCAGGTTACAAGATCAACCGGAACGGCGCGCTCGTCCATATCTGGATTTGCAGCGCGTAGCTTTTCAACACGCTCTGCCACAAGCGTTTCGTATGCTTCGCTTGCCGGGCTCAAGTTTGACGGAGTGGCATACATCAGCATTTTTCCATCTTTATCCTTGTAGGTAGAAACATCGACATTCATAATCCGTCCCCACATATGTCCTTCGTCGGTGAATTGCTGCCCTAAGAGCTCACAGCCGTATTTTTTCCCATTTATTTCTATGATGCTACCGTTCGCCTGCTGTGGAAAAATCAACTGCGCAATACCAGTAACAACGCCGGTGTACACGATACCACACAATATGGTAAAAATCAGGAATATTCCCGCCGCTTTGGGCAATACTGACCGAAATAATTTCATTTTCTTTCCCTCCTTACGCCAGTCCGAACAGAACCAGCAGCATATCAATCAATTTTATACAGATAAACGGCGCGGCCAGACCGCCCAAGCCGTAAATGAGCAGATTGCGGGACAAAAGCTTGCCTGCTGGTACCTCCCGGTATTTTACGCCCCGTAAGGCCAGCGGAATCAATGCTATAATAATCAGCGCGTTGTAAACAATGGCCGAAAGCACTGCGCTAAGCGGAGAGTGCAGCCCCATGATATTCAGGGCCGAAAGTCCGGGGTAGAGCCCCATAAACAACGCCGGAATAATTGCAAAGTATTTTGCTACGTCATTTGCAATTGAAAAGGTGGTCAGGCTCCCGCGCGTCATCAAAAGCTGCTTGCCAATCCGCACGATATCGATTAACTTTGTCGGCGAAGAGTCGAGGTCGACCATATTGCCCGCTTCCTTCGCCGCCTGTGTTCCACTGTTCATCGCGACAGCAACATCCGCCTGCGCCAGAGCGGGTGCATCGTTTGTGCCGTCGCCGGTCATCGCAACAAGGTGCCCCTGTGCCTGAAACTCACGAATTAGTTTGAGCTTGCCTTCCGGCGTAGCCTCGGCAAGAAAATCGTCCACACCCGCCTCCGCCGCAATTGCCGCGGCAGTCATGGGGTTGTCGCCTGTAATCATGATTGTTTTGATCCCCATTTTGCGCAGGTCGGCAAACTTTTCCTTCACGCCCTGCTTAATAATATCCTTTAAATGAATGACACCGAGAATCTTATGGTTTTTAGCGACGACAAGCGGCGTACCGCCCTCTGCTGCTATCGACCTCACAACGGAATCACACGCGTCGGAGTAAACGCCGCCCGCCTGTTTCACATAAGCCTGCATTGCGTCCGCCGCACCTTTACGGACTTCGCTTCCTGCAAAGTCTACCCCGCTCATTCTTGTTTTTGCGGAAAAGGGAATAAAATGCATATTCTTATCGGTTAGCTGCCGCTCCCGGATGCCGAATTGCTGTTTTGCAAGTACAACGACGCTTCGTCCCTCCGGTGTTTCATCCGCCAGAGAGGAAAGCTGCGCCGC
This sequence comes from uncultured Eubacteriales bacterium, assembly GCA_900550065.1. Classification (GTDB taxonomy): domain Bacteria; phylum Bacillota; class Clostridia; order UBA1381; family UMGS1253; genus Aphodoplasma. Next base: position 14,090 of record URQR01000008.1, read on the forward strand.
GTCAGCAAGCTCTTTGGCGTCCGTACCGTCCACCGGGATAAAGGCGCACGCCTGCCGGTTGCCGAGCGTAATCGTTCCTGTTTTGTCGAGCAAAAGAATATCGACATCGCCGGCCGCTTCTATCGCGCGGCCGCTCATAGCCAATACATTGGCCCGGTTCAGCCTGCTCATCCCAGCAATTCCGATTGCCGAAAGCAGGGCGCCAATCGTTGTAGGCGCAAGGCAAACGAGCAGGGCGACAAGCGTCGTAACTGAGGTCGGGTTCTCAATTCCAGCCTGTTGCGCAGAAAACATCGAGTAGGTGTAAAGCGACATCGTAACAAGGATAAAGATAATCGAAAGTGCAACAAGGAAAATTTGAAGTGCAATTTCGTTCGGCGTCTTTTTCCGTTCCGCCCCCTCTACCATCGCAATCATTTTGTCTAAAAAGCTTTCGCCTGCCTCGTTTGTTACTTCAACCGCAATCCAGTCGGACAGCACCGTCGTACCGCCCGTTACCGCACTGCGGTCGCCGCCGCTTTCACGAATAACAGGGGCCGATTCGCCTGTGATGGCACTTTCATCTACCGACGCCGCGCCGTCTATAACCTCCCCGTCCGCCGGAATTTGTTCGCCTGCCTTTACAAGGACAATGTCACCTTTTTTTAGCAAAGCAGAAGGAACAACAGTAATCTTATCCTTCTGATCCGCCGATGGTATTTTATGCGCGTCTACCTCCCGTTTCGACGCGCGCAGCGACTCTGCCTGCGCCTTGCCGCGTCCCTCCGCAATTGCTTCGGCGAAATTTGCAAACAAAACCGTGAACCATAAAATGACCGCAATCGCCAGCGTATATCCCGACGGTGCGTCCATAACGCCGAATAAGGATACGATCCACAACCCTGTCGTCAGAATTGCTGAACTATAAACAAGCAGCATAACCGGATTATCCGCCTGTATTTTTGGATTTAGCTTTACAAAGGAATCTTTGACTGCTCTTACGATCATTTTTTTATCAGCAAAAGCGTTTTTTGTTGTCAAAGTGCCTTTTCCCTCTCTCGCCATTTTAACCCCTCCTTATATGATACTGCTGAAAAATTCCGCAATCGGGCCGAGCGCGAGTGCCGGGAAAAAGCTGAGCGCACCGACCAGCAAAACGATAACAATCAGCAGGAAGACGAACATCGCATTTGTCGTAGAAAGCGTACCAGCTGTTGTCGCAATCTTCTTCTTACCCGCAAGGCTGCCCGCAATTGCAAGCGTACCAACGATTGGCAAAAAACGCACAAATAGCATCACAAGCCCGATTGAAACGTTTAAAAACACGGTATTTGCGTTAAAGCCTGCAAAGGCAGAGCCATTGTTGCCGCCGGCGGAGGAGTAAGTGTAGAGCAGCTCGGAAAAACCGTGCGCGCCGCTATTGGCAAGGCTATCATGTACCTGAGGCAAAGCAGCAGCAATTCCGCTTCCCACAAGAATCCCAATCGGGGTCGCAAGGCAGACTAAAACGGCCCACTTCATTTCATAAGGCTCAATTTTTTTACCCAAAAACTCCGGCGTACGTCCTACCATTAGACCAGCAATAAACACCGTTAAAATCGCAAAAGCAAGCATACCGTATAAGCCGCAGCCCGTGCCGCCAAAGACAACCTCACCCAGCTGCATTAGCAGCATAGGAATCATACCGCCAATTGGTGTATAACTGTCATGCATTGAGTTAACCGAACCGTTCGACGCAGCCGTCGTAAACGTCGCCCATGTCGAAGATGTCGCAATACCGAAGCGAACCTCCTTGCCCTCCATATTGCCGCCCGCCTGACTATTCGCCGACAAGTCGACCGCACCGTTCTGTGATAGCTGCAACGTACCCGCCTGTTCGTTGGCCGCAACGATGCCCAGTGCCAGCACAAGACAGAGAAACATCGCCATAAAAATGGCAATCCCCTGTTTTTTATTTTTCACACTTTTCCCAAAGGTAAAACCCAGCGCCGCCGGAATCAGTAAAAGGGAAATCATCTCAAGTAAGTTTGTAAAAGGGTTCGGATTTTCCAGCGGATGCGCGGAGTTAACACCCATGAATCCGCCGCCGTTTGTGCCCGTCTGCTTAATTGCAACTTGACTTGCCGCCGGCCCCATTGGAACAAACTGCTGCGTTACAATTTCCGCGTCAGCAACAGGCGCACCGTCTATTGTAACCGTATTACTGTTAAGGTCTATCCGCGCCCCTTCTAAAATTTTGCCCTCGGCGCTGACCGCAATCGGCTCTGCTAAAGTTACGGTTTCAGCTGGCTTTAAATTTTGGATTACACCGCCTCCAACAAGGCAAAGTGCAATTACTAAGTTTAATGGAAGCAAGATATGGATTGTTGTCCGTGTCAGGTCGACCCAAAAGCTTCCAAGTCCGTCTGTCTTCACCTTGATAAACCCACGAATCATTGCAAACAGAACCGCAATCCCCGTCGCCGCAGAAACAAAGTTCTGCACTGTCAGACCCAAGGCCTGTGATAAATAGCTAAGCGTTGCTTCGCCCGTGTACGCCTGCCAGTTTGTATTCGTTACAAAGCTTGCCGCCGTGTTAAACGACAAATCCCATTTTACCCCCGGCAGTCCCTGCGGGTTACCGGGCAATACGCCCTGTAAAAGCTGAAGCAAAAACAAAAAAACAAGGCCAATACCGGAAAAAATGAGAACGCTCAGTGTATATTTTTTCCAGTTCATCTGCTCCTCTTTGTTGATACGCAGTACTTTGTACACCGCGTTTTCACACGGTGTCAAGACACTGGACAGGAAGGTCTTTTCCCCATCCATTACCCTTTTCATGTACGCTCCAAGCGGAACCGCCAGTATGACAAGTATGGTCAGATAGAGAACATACTGTAGCACAGCGTTCATTTCTGCTCATCTCCCCTCATCAAAATATAGACATAGTAAACCAAAAGCGCCGCAGCGCATAGGCCGATGATGCCTACTAAAATATTCATATTAATTTCCTCCTTTACAAAAATTCTAACACCTGTTTGATTAAAACGGTGTTAGCGGATTGAATATGAAATTAAGATAATATAAAGATTTTTATACTCAGTGGTTCTTGCGTCACAAAAGTGTGTGTTCTGTGCGTTTAACCGTGACTGTACCACGCTGGCTCCGCCTTTCTGCAAGACCATATTTTTGTAGGCATACCAAAAGCCGCTCTGCCTGCGCTTCGCCCGTGTGTGTTACTGACTCGTTAAGTTGTGCCGGTCGCTGCAATCGCATCCGTCTGATTTCGCAACTGGAAACAAAGCAGTCGTGCAAGTTTGTCGTAATTGACGCTTCCGTCCTCTTTCATTGGGGTTACAAGCGCAACGGCCGACCCTTTAAAAACAGTTGGCTTCATCTTATTATTCCTTTCTTTTGTATCGTTACATCCAACCGCATACATATGCGAGTGGAAGAATAAAAATCATCACAAACAGAAAAACCGCCGTCAAGATTGCGGCCGGCGCCGCAACAACAGCAAAAAGCATAGCCAAATGCGGATGCCTGTTTAAAAACTGAAACAATTTAAAATCAATCAAGTGCTTCATATGATGAATAGACCGCATAACCAGTAACATGCTAATCTCCTCCTTACAAGACCATATTACCACCATGTGTGTTAAAACGGTAAAAGCATCATTTGAAAAAAGATTAAGATTGTAAAAAGACACGTATCCCCGTTGTCCGTGCAGCTGTTTCAAAATTTCGGTATAAAAAAACAGGCTCTATATGAGCCTGTTCATTCTTGTTTTGCTTTCTTTATATCTTTCTTTTTCCTAACCGTGCGAGCACAACCGCAGCCACATCCTTTAGGTTGATAACAAGCACAAACAGCGCAAGCGCGCCCGCATATAACAAATAAAACGGGCATTGGCTAATCATAACCGCGCTCTGTACACTGATTGCAGTAATATTGCACACGAGCCGCCCAATATTCCACTTAATTCTGACATATTTGCGCGTATGCAGCGCACGCACCACAAACATCACAAAATAACTCAGAAGTGTCGCGAACGCAGCGCCATAGACGCCATAGGCCGGAATCCACCAAATGTTTAATACAATGTTGATGCCGGCGCCGAGCATTGTTGTCAGAAGCGTGCTGACGCTCTTTTTCTCTACCATATAGATGCTCGATAAAAACGTCGCAATACAGGAAAACGTCGTCGCCATAACGAGAAACGGAATATACTTCCATGCTTCATAGTATGCCGGCGCGGCCAGCAGACTTGTCGAAAGCTGCGCCGTTACAATCAAGACCGCAGCGACAGAAAACGCCAGCGCCTGATACACGCCGCACACGCGGGAGAAAAACCGTTCGCGCCCTTCCTCCTCCGTAACGGCGCTAATCTGCCACGCTTCGGCAAAAATATTGGCGACAATCATCAAAATCGTCGGTATCTTGTTCGATACCGCATAGATACCGTTTGCCGCCTCACCAATCATATAGGTGATAATATAGCGGTCGGAAATACTGACAATCAGCGTACAAACCGTGTTCGGAATCAGCGGCATACAATACGCCAGCATTTTATAGTACAGTGCGCGCGTAACCTTTTTAAAACTGATAAAGCGGTGCAGCCGTGTCAGTAAAAACACCAGCGCCGCACACGTAAAGTCCGTAATAATCGTCGACCATATGTACCCCTTAACGCCCCACCTAAACACAGCCAAAAACAATATATTAAGCACAATTGTCAGCACGGTGGAAAACACACCGTCAATCGCGTAAAAACGCACATACCCAATCGCGCGGGCAAACTGCGAGCACAACCCGTGCAGTGCGGATGCAAGCACAAACAGATACAAATATCCCGTATAGCCCTGTAAAACCGTCACCTTTGTAATGAGCGGGTCGCACAGCACCATAACAAGAAAACCGAGAAAAATCGTCATCAGGCCAATCGTGAAAACGCCCTTCTTGCTTGTACTTCGGTCAAGACCAAAACGGATAATCGCGTTGTTAATCCCTATCGTCGCAAACGGAATCAATAAATTACACGTCTGAACCAACACGTCGACAAGGCCAAAGTCGCCCGTCGGCATAACCCTTGTATAAAAAGGCATCATAAGGAAAATCAAAACCTTTGAGCTAAACGCCGCAATCGCAAATACAAAGGTATTGTTTAAAAGCCGTTTATATTTATCCATAAATACAAAACCACCATATCTTCCAATTTGATTTACAAAACATGTCAGGCCTAAAAAAGCGAAAGAAGAATGCGCGATGCGGCTTTTGCCGCAGGAGGCATAGCATGCCGACAACGGTTTCTTCAATAGCTTATAAGCTCTGCTTTTGGATATTTTATCATAAATTTGAGACGGGTGCCGAAGAAGCGCACAGCGGTTCTTCCAAGCGCAAGAGTTCCACTCTTGCGTATTTTATCATAAAACAGACAAAGGGGCAAGCGCCGGTAGGCAAAACAAAGCTTATATTAAAAAATCCCTGTAAATTACAGGGATTTTTACAGAGAAGCATATTAGTTGTCGCCGCCTTTTGCTTCCGGCGGTGCAAAATCATAGACGGCCTTGTACGACTCAAACTCATGTTCCGACTGTGGCGGTGTCGGAATTAAGCCGGTACAGTCTGTCGCAGAGCTCGCGTTGCAAGGGTCTATCTCGTCCACATAATCACTGACATAATTCGGTCTGCGTTTTGGCGTTCTGTTTCTCATACGAATTCACATCCCTTTGCACAGCAAAGGTTCCTTTCTTCGGTATTTGAGCCGATTTTAGCGAAGCTAAAATTACCGGCAAAAACCGGCAAAGGCTCAAAACGAGACGTGAAAATATAGTTTCACGTTATCGCTCCTCGGTATTAATTTGGCTGTATTAGACGCCAAATATGCACCGAAAAAAGCAGGGAAAATCCGCAGATATATTTAGAATCTGTCAAAAATAGTTCTCGCCGCCGCTGGTATTTCACGAATCGAAGACACGGCAGCGTCAAACGCATCTACATTTCCAAATCCATAGGAGGCAAAAATAAACGGCACACCTGCCTGCCGCGCAGCGTCACAATCGCTCTGCGTGTCGCCCACATATACGGCGTTTTCAATGCCATTGCGCAAAATCACCATACGGATATTCTCACCCTTACTTTTTTGTGTCCGGCCGGAATATTCATAATCAGTAAAATAGCGGCCAAATCCATAATATAACAAAAACGCCTCCGCGTAGCCGGCCTCACAGTTGCTGACCAGACAGAGCGTATACTGCTGCGCTAATTTATGCAGCGTTTCCTCCAGTCCGTCGAACAGTGCCGCGCCGTGCTCGGCCAAGTAATTGCCTTCCTCCACAACGCACTCGCGTGCGATTGCAAGGCCTTCCTCGTGTGTCATCTGGGTAAAAAACAACGATACAATTTCGTCCAGCGTCTTGCCCATAAAACTTTCAATCGTTTCCATCGTCACCGCGGGCAGTCCGCCGTGGCGCGCAAGCACCCGATTCCACGAAATCAGCACAGGCTCACACGCATTCCACATTGTTCCATCCAAATCAAAAATAACTGCGTTTTTTTTCATGTTTTACGCCTCACAATAATAGTGTAAAATATTTTAAATTTTTTATGCGAACTCATTTTACCATAGTATTTGATATAAGTCGAGAAAACCTTATAATTTGTGTTAAAACGTGGTACAACAGCAATAAAAATTTTTACGTTCCGCCGTATTGTAGCGTATCAAAGCGGCAACAATAAAACCAAACAACAAGATAAGGGATGAACGCAATTGGAAAAAATCATCGTAAAAAAATCACCTCCGCTGACAGGCAGCGTGACAATCAGCGGCTCTAAAAACGCCTCTCTGCCAATCCTTGCCGCGACGCTATTGTGTGATGGTGAAAGTGTAATTCACAATATCCCCCCCTTAAGCGATGTCAAGCTGATGTGCCTTCTGCTGGAAGGGCTCGGCGCAAAAATCGGCTATGACGGCAACACTGTAACTGTTTCCACACCGAAAATCAAAAGCCATATTGCTCCATATGAGCCTGTCAGTAAAATGCGGGCTTCTTTTTTGGTCATGGGACCCATGCTTGCCAAAACAGGACGTACGAGGATTAGCCTTCCGGGCGGCTGCCCCATTGGCGTACGCCCTGTTGACCTACATCTGAAAGGCTTTGCCGCCATGGGCGCAAAGATCACTACGGGCCACGGTTTTGTCGAAGCAAAAGCCGACAAGCTGCACGCAGCAAAAATCTACCTCGATTTTCCAAGTGTAGGTGCGACAGAAAACCTTATTATGGCCGCTGCATTGGCCGAGGGGCAAACAATAATCGAAAACGCGGCGACCGAGCCGGAGATTGTCGACCTTGCCGATTTTTTAAACCGGGCCGGCGCACGTATCGCAGGCGCAGGCAGCGACACACTCTGCATCGATGGTGTACGAGAATTACGCGGCTGTACCTACAGCGTAATCCCAGACCGAATCGAGGCGGGGACATTTATGGTAGCCGCCGCCGTAACACACGGAAAGCTTGAAGTACAAAATATCATCTGCGACCATTTAAAGCCTGTCAGTGCAAAACTGCGGGAAATGGGCGCAATTATTACTGAGGAGGGGTCACGCCTCACCGTCGACGCCTCCGGTAAGCTCAAAAGCGTAGACATCAAAACACTGCCCTACCCCGGTTTTCCGACAGATATGCAGGCGCAGATGGCAGCGCTGATGAGCAACACGGACGGCACAAGCATCGTTGTGGAAACGATATTTGAAAATAGGTTTCTATATGTCAACGAGTTAGCCAGAATGGGCGCAAACATCAAAATTGACGGCAGAAGCGCCATTGTCGAGGGCGTACGGTCGATGAGCGGCGCACCGGTCAATGCAACCGACCTGCGCGCAGGGGCGGCGCTGATTCTTGCCGGGCTTGCCGCTAAGGGTGACACAGAAATTGGAAGCATTGAACATATTGACCGGGGCTACGACCACATTGTCGAAAAATTAAAACGGGTCGGGGCAAAAATTGACCGGGGCTGACACACAAACAAAAAAGCGATGAAATATTCATCGCTTTTTTATATTCTATTTTATTATTTTGCCGCTGCTGAAACGTCTCCATACGCCCAATGGCCCGGCTGTAGGTCGTCAAACCGCTGCGCCGCGCCGTCGGCTTTTTTCATCCCGGTAACACGGTTGATAATTGCTACAACCTCCGCCCGCGTGATATTGCTCTCCGGCATAAATGTCCCGTCCGGATACCCATAGATATAGCCCGCTTTTACAAACGATGCAATATATGCGTTCGCCCAGTGGTCCGCGGCAATATCGGAAAATTCCGCCTTCAGGGCCGTGTCAATGTCCACCTTTGCCGCTACGCTGAGCACTTTGACAAACTCCGCCCGCGTGATATTGTTTGCACCGCCAAACGTTCCGTCCGGGTAGCCATCAATAATCGGCGTCTGCGCAAAGGCGTTTACCATTGCCCGGTGCGCCTCGTCAACGTCAGTAAACAGATTTGTATCTTCTAAATTTGTAAAATCAAGCAGTTCATAAAGCGCCTCAATTACTTCGTAGCGCGTCGCCGCACGGTCGGGCGCAAACGACGTGTCATTCGCTGGAGCCATATACGGAAGACTGTCTGCATTTGCCTTTAGTTCAAACGCCGGCGCCCCCGTCGGATTGGCGGTTGGTTTTGAAGTTGGGTTTGATGTCGGATCGGTCACAGAACCGCCGCTGACTGCAACTGTGCTCGTTGCCCCGGCACAATCCACAGGTTCTGCCCAATATTTCTCATTTAGATGCGCCGTAGAGTCCGGCACCGCAGAAAAGGTAAGCGTCGTCTTCCCAGCGGGCGCCCCCTCCTTAACACGGAACTTATACGTAAACAAAAGGCCGTCGCCGGTAAAGTTATCATAATGAATGCAGCCAACCCTTGTTTCCGGCTTATTCATATAGCTCGGATTTGCCATTACCATTGGCGCAATATCGCCCACAACTTCAGAATCGGCTACCGGCTCAATCACATTCTTATCATATAGGATTGAAACCATAAAACAAGCAATCCCGGGGTTATTCTCTATGTATACCGGCACAGTGAGTTCATCGCCGGGCGCAGCATTAAATTGGTCCTCACTGTAAATCCGCGTCTGCCCCTCCGCTGCAAATACACCCAAACTGAGTGCCATACTCATCAGCAGTAAAACGGCAACCGCTTTTGCAATCTTTAGCAACCTCATTATGACCATCCTTTCCAAATAGCTGATTTATGTAGGTAAAATTAGTATACCACAAATGTGGCACAAATTTGAAGAATTGTGTTCCTGTGCAGCAGGAGGAGAGGCGGTGCCCCGAAAACAATTCTTCCAATGGCTCAAAATCGAAGATTTTGAGACTATTATACCATAAAACAAGGTAAAACGCAACCGATTTTAAAAAGCGAAACGATACTGTAACATCCAATTTATACCGCACTGCCCGAATTATCCTTAATAAACATCAATAAAAAGACGGCCAGCAGCGCAGCCGCGGCCTCAGCTACAGCCTTATAGGACCAAAGACTTGTTAACAAAGCGCCCGCACATGCGCCGAGGATAAAAAACAGAATAATACCATAGTATTTTAGGCTTGTTTTAAGAAAATACCGCTCCTTCATCTGGATAAAACGGTATAAATGCTCCGTCGCGCTGCGCAGGTTGCCCGTACACATCGTCGTCGCGTACGGGATACCGCTGACAGTTCGGAAGCTCTCCACCTGCAAAGAGCATACAAACGAAATAAGTACATTAGCAAGCATATCCAGATCGCCCACTGGGATAAACGCAACGCCCGCCAGCACAGCTGCCTCTAATAGGACAACAATTTGCCGCCAATGAAGCATAGGGTGCTGCTTAAACTGCCGCTTCACCAGCTCTGCAACAAAAATGCCCGCTATAAAAGCCAAAATCGGCACAGCATAGTAAAGCGCCGCGCCCCACTCGCCCGCCGCTGCCTTCACGCCGAGCAGAACAATATTGCCCGTCTGCGCATTTGCGAACACATGGCCGCGGCACAGATAAGTATAAGCGTCTAAATACCCGCCTACAGCGGCTAAAACCGCACCCGTCAGATATGCCTCCGACATTTGCCTCCCGCGCATATATAATCCCCTCTCTTTTTTAGATACAAAAAGACGCCGTTTAAAAAAACGACGCCAGCCTGTGCAACAATATGTGCTTTTTCGCCTACTATAAACTTACGCCCCAACCTTGTTGAGCTTAAGCGCAAGCTTAGACTTTTTACGCGCGGCAGTATTCTTCTTCAAAATACCCTTTGCAGCCGCCTGATCGATCTTCTTCACCGTTATGTTAAAAGCCTCTGACGCAACAGCCTTGTCCCCAGCCGCCGCAGCCGCTTCAAACTTCTTGATCTGCGTCTTGAGCGCGGACTTTACCATCTGGTTGCGCAAGGTCTTTGTCTCAATGACTTTTACTCTCTTCTTCGCTGATTTAATATTCGGCAATCTGTTCACCTCCAAGCATAAACATCAAATTACTTAACATAGTTTACCACAAACGATTTCAAATTGCAAGTAAAATTTTAAAATTTCTGATTTTTTTCTATCAACTGCGTCCATAGCTTAAATTTTGCCGTTTCCCGCCGTTTTACTCGCCCGTAAACTGCGCCTTGCACAGCGCTGCGTAAAGGCCGCCCTGCCGCGCAAGCTCCTCATGCGTCCCCAACTCTACGAGCCTGCCCTCGGACAAAACCGCAATCTTATCGGCATTGCGCACTGTCGACAGGCGGTGGGCGATAATAATCGTAGTCCGGTTTTCAATTACTTTATCGATTGCCTGCTGGATAAGCCGCTCCGTCTGTGTGTCGACGGAGGCCGTCGCCTCGTCTAAAATCAGAACGCTCGAATTACGCAGTACGGCGCGCGCAATGCTAAGCCGCTGCTTCTGCCCGCCGGAGAGACGCACCCCGCGCTCGCCAATCACTGTATCGTAGCCGTCCTCCATCTCACAGATGAAGTCGTGCGCATTCGCCACCTTCGCGGCCTGCACCACCTGCTCACGCGTCGCGCTGCCAACGCCGTACGCAATATTTTCATACACCGTACCATTAAACAAGAAAACATCCTGCAGCACGATACTAATATTGTCGCGCAGCGACTTCTGCGTAATATCGCGCAGGTCATGGCCGTCGAGCGTAATCCGCCCCGAAACCGGGTCGTAAAAGCGCGCCACAAGGCTGATAAACGTCGTTTTCCCGACGCCGGTCGGCCCGACGAGCGCAAGCGTTTCGCCCGGCTCCACCGTGAGGGAAATCTCCTTAAGTACCGGCGCGGTGTCGTGGTAGGAAAAGCTCACGTTTTCAAAGGCAATCCGCCCCTGTACGGTTCCAATGTCATATGCGTCCGGGCTATCCGTAATTTCCGACTCCGTGTCGAGCACCTCGAGCACGCGGTCCGCCGCCGCAAGCGCATTTTGCAAATCTTCATTTAAACGGCCGAGCGTGCTGACCGGCTGATAGAGCATATTGAGATAGAGCAGAAACGCTACAATGTCGCCCGCCTGCATCACGCCGCTCACCGCCATCACGCCGCCAAAGGCGATAACGAGCACCGTTCCCATATTATTTAAAAACTCAACCGCCGGGTGATACACCGCGCCGCGCGTCAGCGCCTTCATTGTCAGGTCGCGCTGCTCGTGCGCGTGACGCTGTACGTGTTCTTTTTCCTTCTTCTGCTGATTAAAAAGCTGAATTTCCTTAATGCCGGAGATATCGTCCTGTAGCACCGCATTGAGTTCCGCCAGCTTCTGGTGCGAGCTTCTAAAAATAGGGCGCACCTTCGTCGCATAGTACCACACCGCAAAGCCAATTACCGGCATCAGCGCAAGGCTTACAAGCGCCATGCGCCAGTTTGTATAGAACAATATCCCCGCAACGCCCAAAAACATCATCACATTGACGCACAAATCCGGCAGTGCATGTGCAATCAGCACCTCAAGCGCAGCCGTATCATTCGTCACGCGGCTCATAAGCTGGCCAGTCTGCTTATCGTGGTAAAACCGCAGCGACAGCGACTCAAGCTTACGAAACAGCTTTACGCGCAAATCGGCGATAAAGTGCCACGCTGCATAGTGCATAAAATAGCTGCGCGCTCCCTGCCCGATTGCCTGCACAGAATAAAGAATCAGCAGCGTCACCGCCAGCGTCGCCGACCGCGCCGCCAAGACGTCCACGTCGCCGCCAATCAGCGAAATCAGCGTTTTTAGCACCTGCGGCGTATAAAGCTGCGCCAGCGTCATCACAACCAGCCCGACGGAGCCGATGATTAAATGGATATAATATTTTTTCGCAAGCGCAACCATGCGAAACAAGCTCTTCATTCCGTCTCCCCCCACAAATAAACGTACATGTCGCCTTTTTATTCCGTCAGATATTTTGAAAGGATGTTGACATAGGCGTTTCCTATGCTGATACACGTCACGTCGCCGAGCGGCACGGACGCGCACGCCTTGTCCCATACGCCCATCCCGTCAAAGGTACGCAGCGTCAGCTCCTTTTTGCTCACCTGTACAATCTTTCCTATCAAAAATATATTTTCCTCGTACCCCTCGCACTCCACCGTGACAAAGCTGTCCCGCGCCATCAAGTCTTCGCACAATTCGTACATACTGCCGAGCGCAAGGCCCGTCCGCTCCGGCACAAAGGCAGGGCGCTCCGTTTTCACAATCCGCTCCAAAAACTGCTCCGCCTCCGCGGCGAACACCTCTGTAATATCAGACGTGCGCACAATCTTGTACCCGTCCGGCATAAAATCGTACACAAACGCGACAGCGGCAAGCGTATCGCTCATTTCAACCGGAAAGCCATAGATTGACAGCGTGTCGATAACATCGCGGTTGATGGCGCACAGCGCGCCGCTTTTGATGCTTTCCTTTATTTTTTCTATTTCCTTTTGGTGATTCATACTTTATCCTTTCTCGTAAAACATTTTAAACCTTCGCAAATTATTCCTCTAACATTAGTTTAACATTTTTTAATGAATATTTCAACGCCTGATTAATCAACTCGTTACGGGTTCTTCCGCTCTCTTTCGCCAACTGGTCAAATCCTTCCTTCACTTTTTTCTCTACTCGAATTGAAATTTGCACACTTGCTGAATCTTTTGCTGTAACAATGAAATCATTTTCCATTTTATATCACCTCAATACTATTATAGTATTGCATTTCGAATAAGTATATGGTACAATTGTATCACAAATAAATCACATGTAAAAACAATGACTTATTGGGATAGCGTAACGGCCAGTCTCCTACAAGCTTACATAGTTTCATTAAGTGATTTTTTTATGCGAATACCGCATAGATTTCAACTTTTTATAATTCAC
>URQR01000009.1 GCA_900550065.1 uncultured Eubacteriales bacterium
GTCGTACCGTTGCAGTACTTTGCCGCAAGCGGTTCCAGCGTTCCAATACGCCGGATATAATCGTTAAATATCTCGCTTACAATTCGGTCAATATTTTCAAAAATATTTCTGCCATATATAAATTTTTGGTCCACCGCAGTCGAATTTGTAATATGGAAGTTGTACCCTCTGCTTGGATAGAATTCCGTATAGACCCTGTTTAGAGCATACGAAATCTGGGCATATACATTTGCAATTATCGCAGATTCATCCCACGTTGGATAAATTTCGCTTGACGCAACATTTTTAATGTAATCTTGAAAGCTGACTATTACATTTTGTGCGTCCGACGATGGATATCCAAGATGGACCGTAATTGTCTGCGGGACGTACGGTATAATGGTTGGCATCGAGTCATCATCCCTTCTTTACAGGTTCTGCGGCGTCACAAACACATTCTCTGCCCCCTCCTGCGCGGGATTCAAATTATCCGCAATCGGAATCATTTCCGTCCGCTGTGACGTAGTCGTGTCGGCAAATACCTGCGCATCATGGATAATAACCGGATAATAATTTGCATGTTCGATCCGAATATCGACCATTGTAAATGGTTCTACATTACCCGGTTCCTGCGATAGTCCCTTATCCGGCGTCTCTACCTCAATGGGCTGCGTTTCACCGCTGCTGTTCGTCAAATGAACCCCAATCAAATCATCCTCCGATCCGGGCTTTTTCGTCACCAATACGGATGCATTTTCGATTGGCATGACTTGATTTGCAGTAAATACCTGCGCTATGATATATCCAGAAGCCATATCCCTTTCCTCCTCAACAGAAATTTTCCTGCTATATACGCTCATACATATTTATTCTATTTTTTAAAATACGTCCTTATGCCTTCCTATGTAATTTTGGACAGGGGATACGACAAATTTTATAATAAAAAAAGGCTTTGCGAAATCGCAAAGCCTTTTAAAATTAACAGATTATTTAACAGCCGCCAAAGCTTTCTGATATCTGTCATATGCATCCTGCTGTGCCTTCTGGTACTCCTCGTAACCCATCGACTTCAGGTCAGCCTGATACTGATCCCATGTCGCGTCGATATCCTTTGTACCCATGAGCCACTCCTGCTGACGCTCTGTGATAAGTGTATCAATCGCCGTACCCTTATCCTTGATGATACGCTCTTCCTCTGTCGTGTAGGAAAGTGCCGGGAACTCTTCCGGATACCAATCCGGATTGTCATTATAGAGTGCAAAACCTTCTTTTGCTTCCGGTGTCATAGCGTCAATCTCCGCCTGAATGCTCATCGGCGCACCATACTCAAGCTGGCCATGATCACGCATGTACATCGGAACGCCGCCCTCAACGTTGAGCAGCTGCTCTGTGTACTGCGGCTCGCCGTTTACCATTGTGTAATCAACGCCTTCAATACCATATGCGTAAGCTCTTCTGCCTGCCTCAGAGAACCACCAGTCAAAGTACTTAATCGTTTCAACCGGATACTGGTTATCTCTCGAGATACCCCAGCCCATAGCCCGGAGTTCCTGACGGCCAAAGATTTCTTTTACCTTGCCATTTACATCCGCCGGCGGCGCAAAAGCAACCCACTTAAAGCCATCAATCGTGCTCGCGTACTTATTGAACGAACCCGTTGAACTGAACCAGTCGTGCGTCGAACCGCCGAGGTTATCGCCAAGAAGCTGCTCACGTGCCTGGCTGCCGCGCGAATAGATTTCCTGGTCAATCAGGCCTTCTTTATACCACTTCGCCAGCTCTTTCATAGCTGTCTTGTACTCTGCTTCTGTCTTACCATGTACAACCTTGCCGTCTGCACCAACGTGCCAGCCATTGTACGCATTCCAAAGCTGAATCAGGCCGTCAACGCCCTTATCGCGGTAGAAATACGGAACCTCGTCCTTTTTACCGTTGCCGTTCGGGTCCTGCTCACGGAATGCCTTTAATACATTGTAGTACTCATCGAGCGTAGTCGGTGTCTCGAGACCAAGCTTATCAAGCCAATCCTGACGGATGTAGAAGCCCATCGACGGCTTGCCTTCATACAGAGAAGGAATATAATACAGCTTACCGTCCGACGCAACGCTGCCCGCAATATATTCCGGATGCTCGTCGAATACCTTCTGGATATTCGGTGCATACTCTTTAATCAAGTCTTCAAGCGGAATCAGAGCGCCTTCAACAGCGTTTTTGTTGATATCGTTCTTATTGCCCTGAATAATATCCGGCAACGGCTGGTTTGTCAGCATGATGTTAAACTCCTGCTGCGCGTCTGTGTTAGAGCCCGACGCCGTACCCTTAAACTTGATTTTTGTGTCGTCAAATGCTTTTTGGAAAATCGTCATCTTATCATAGTCGAATGCGCCAAGCGCGCCTCTATGTAAGAAAATCGTCAGTTCCAACGGATCCTTTGTAACCTTCGTGCCTTCGCCCGGCTCCACTTTCATCCCTGTCGTGCCGTTACCACCGCCACCACAGCCAGCAAGCATCGTCAAGGACAGCGCCGCAGCTGCAATGGATGTTAACAACTTACCCTTTTTCATTACAACTTCCTCCTTAAATTTAGATATGATGAATAAAAATTCAGACTGCAAAACTTATTTCTTTGCAGTTATCTACACGTATTCATTATACACAACTATTTTATATTTGTAAAGAGTATATCGTATAAAATGCTCGGTTAAATTTAAAATTTTTTTACCTATCGCGTATAGACTGCACAAAATCCACCATAAAAAATCAAAATATGTCCGTTTTACGCAATCATCCTATTAAAAATTAACACTGCGCGCCGTTCTGTGCAATATTCACAGTGAAGCAAGCTGCCGCTTAAACGCTGTAAAGTGCATACCGGCGTCGCTGATTAAATTTTCAGGCAGCTCAAACGCCTTTGTATGCGTTAAACTTTCGTAAAGCTCCTCCACCGGCGCGTCCACAAACGCACCAACCGTATACCGCTTGCCCGAAAAGCCAAGATCGTCTAACATATGCCGCGCTTTATCTGAATATAAGACCGGCAGAACAGGAATACCCATCCGCAGCGCCAAAATTATTCCATGCAGACGTGCGCTCACAATTGTTTTACAGCGTGCAAAATTTTTAATTACGGTATCGCCGTTATCCTCATGCAGCATAAACTCATACATGTGCGGGTATTTGCTCAACGCCTTGACATTGCAGGCACAAAGAACATCATATTCAATACCGATGTCGAACACAAACAAAAGAACCTTTTTTCCTGTCCGAGCAATATATTCGTCACACATCTGCGCCAATTTTTGCGCAAAAGCGTAATTGTTCCCCGTTTCCACCACATTATTATGCACCACAACGCCGAGCAGTTCTTCCCCGCTGCGCGGCGGGAGCCAGCTCTCCGGCGTTGAAAAAACAATGTCGGGATAATACGAAACATTCGCACTCTTTACATTCTTTTTAATAAACTCGTACGAATACCTGTCCCGGACGGTAATTAAATCATAAGCGCTGATATCAATCATGGAAATACGCTCCGCCGTCTGATCGACAAAAGGACCCACGCTGCAACCTATAATACTTTTAAACTGCAACCCCCGCTTTCCCTTCCACTCCTTATACGCCCTACCTATCATATGCTTCATACGCTGCTTATACCGCATCATAAAGTAAGAGCCGGTCACTCTGAGCTCACCCGCAATCTGCGCCTGTCCGCACTCCGACAATAAACGCAGGTTATCCTCGCCTGCAAACGGCGTCAAAAACTCCTCCCGCCGCTCATTTAAAAACAACTCATGTTCCGCAAGCGCACGCGCCGCAAGCCGGACCATCATATCATCACCAAAATTACGGTCATAATATGCGGAAAGTAAAATATTCATCCGCATCCCTCTCCTGACTTAATCGTTTTTATCAGGCACAAAATCTTCCGGCCACTTATAATGCTTTTCCGGGTCGTACTCAATTGCCGGCCGGTGGCTGTAGTCCTTAATCTCCTCCATAGCCGCAAAATCCGCATCGCTGATACCATCCATGTCCTCGTCGTCCTCTTCAAAGGAATTCCCCTCAAACACAGTATCATCCTCTGTGTCCCAGTCCGGCTCATCAAAAGCCGCGCCGTCTTTTAGCACATCGTCATCGTCTGTGTCAACAAACGCTCCTGCTGCCGGCCCGCCATCAAACTCAGCCGCCTCATCAAAAACAAAGCTACTGCCATCCGGCATAAAATATTGCTCATACGCCCCATCTTCCAGTATATCCGGATAGGCTTCAAGCGCATCGGACGCCCCGTCTGCCGCCGCTGCCAGTTCGTATCCACCGGAAGCAGAACCACTCAACCTCCAATACCGCTTTATCACTTCAATTGCAACAGCCAATATCACGCCGAACGCCAGCCCAATCACAAAAGAAATCAGCAAATGCATCCGCACAGGTACATTCGTCGTCGTATTCACTGCGGATTTATTGACGATAAATTTTGTCGCGGAATACGAATTATAATCCCTTGCAAGCTGGTCTATGATATCATAATATCGTTTTATTTTTGCGCTGATATCATCAATCCCCTCTAAAACGAGCTTTGTATAGGTGCTGTTTTCCTCTGCGGATACCTCGCTGCTAAATGTTTCTGTCACTTTTCTGCAATAGTCCGCACTGACATTCAGGTTCTCAGCCTGTACGCCCGCGTCGGCATAAGACATCACCAAATCGTCATAGGTTGCCTGGTCGGGCTTCAGCTCCGTGCTGTAAAACGGTTCGTTCACATTCTGCGAGTCCGTCTTATAGCCCTCCGAGGTACTTGGATTTTTGGTACTGCTGCCCACATAACGTCCCATCAAATCGTGGGACAGGCTTGCCTCCTCTAATTTGCTTTCCCGCTGAAGGCTATACTTATCGATACGCTGTGCATACTTTTTCAAGAGCACCTCGCGGTTCTGTGTGACGCGCCCGGCAAAAATATTGGCATAAAGCGCGGAAATATCAACGTCCTTAAGCAGACGGTACTCTTTTAATATATCGCTGAAGGTATAGCCCGTTTTCGGCGACCGGTACCCGTCCGAAGCCTCTGCTTTGCCCTCTAAATATTCAATCGTTTCGTCCGCCTTATCTTTCATGATTTCCGCAACCTCAATATAGTCGTGCCGCTCCGGTGAGATATCAAAATCCGCGCGCGGCAAAACATAGGTATTGAGATATTTTTCCGCATACTCGACATTGTACGCCTTCATCACCGCTTCCAGCACATCGCGGGCGTAACCGCCGTCATAGTCGCTGCCGACTGTATACTTCACCGAATATTCCGTCGGATAGTAGGTATACTCTTCCCCCTTATCCGTTTTGCTCTTTTTCAGCTCCTGGATATTTTGAGGAACAATCGGCGTAATCGTAATCGCATTCCGCACCGCGCTGACCGACGCGGGAAGCTCTAACTCGCTAATCGCCGCGCTGATCACGGACGGCGCAATAATTTCGTACACGTCAAACGCTTCCCCCACCGGGTTCTGCCCCGATGCCATATTAGGGTCGGTATATGATATTACAATCTCGGCCGAGTAGGACTGGTTTACAGATACATAAAAAGTAGAAAACAGCATGCACACGATGACAAGCGCCGCAATCAGCCACTTCCATTTGAAAATAAACCGGAATATATCCCAGATACTAAGCACCATGGCGTCTGCGCACCCCCTTAATCAAAAGAATCAGCAAGCAAGCGCCGATAAATCCTACCGCCGCGTAAATTACGCCCTTTTTTATGTTTGAAAGGTTGATGATATCCCGAAGCGAAAATTCCGGAATGCTAAACCTAAGATAATCCTTTGTCGTATACTCATTATATTCTTTCGTTGTCTTAACCGCTAAATCAGAAATATAGGCTAATTGCTCGTCAATCCCCTTCGCAAGCGTATCGACCTGTTCGGCAAGCCGCGCGCGTTCCTCCCCTTGCGGGATATCGCCGGAAAACGCACTCATCAGCGCCTGCTTCTGAGCAATTGCCAGCCGCACCGCCTCCGCCTCAATTCCTGCGTCGTACGAACGGTCTGTAAGGTAATCAAGTCCCGTCTTTGTCCGGTTCATGTAAAAATTATTCGATTGATCAAGCGTCGGAATAAACACAAAATCCGTTACAGTAGAGTCGTATTCATCAATCGTGTCCTTCACAAAAGACGACTCGTAGGACAGCCTGCGATACTCGAGCGAAAGCATGTCGACGTCATAGCCAAGCTGTGACACAATCCCGTTCGGATTCTTACTGATTTTCGACTTTACAATAAAAGAGTTCAAATTTTCTAAATCTATAGTCATTAAGTTTTGCAGCATATAGACCAAATTGCCGAACGTCTGCTGCGTTTCAGCCGACTGGAAGGTAGAATTTTCACTGTTTTTCTTTGTCAAAAACTCAATCATCGACTCAATCTTATTTTGATAAAGCTTTTGATACTCAACGTATTCATACCCTTCCTTGTCAATTGCAATATCCTCTAATACAATGCTTTTATCCGTATATTTTTCCATAAAGACTTCTTTATAGCTCTCAGAGAGCGCATTCAGCAACTCCCGCGTGTGATTTGGCGCGAGCTTGTTCTGCTGTGAATAGCTGATTGAAAATTCGTTCGGTATGTAGGTATAGTCTTCGCCTTCAAGCTTGGCATTCTTGATTTTCTCATTGATGTTATAGGGGGAAAGCGCATAGATGTTGAGCCGGTCTTTGAGCGCGTCTACCGTCAGTCCCGGAACGTTTACCTTTGATAACGTACGATTTAACACCTCGCTCGACGTGATTTCAAAAACATTGAACTTCGTCCCGTCCGGATTTAGACCCTTTTCAATGCCTTGATAGCTAATCGACAATGTCATAGAGACTTTGTTGACCTGCCCTAAAATTGTGTAGCCCATACCCAGCAGCGCCACCACAAGTGTCGCTGCGACGATAATAATCCTCTTTTTCCAGAGCGTTTTCAAAATGTTCAATCCATAACACCCCCGCGCTTCAACTTAAACAATAAATTCAGCAGAAAGACCTGCTTATGCCGGTATAAAAAGTAAACAAATTTTTGGTTTCTGCTAAAATGTGAAATATCCGCTTTTTTCGCCAATTCCATAAAAAAGCGATTCTCTACAACGTTCCTTATGGCTTGGCAACTTTTGCCCTGCATGCTTTCATTATATAGTATCTCAAGCAAAAAAGCAAAGCTTTTTACATAAATCCCTTCCTTCACCGCATCATAGAGCCCGAGCGACCGGTAATACTGGACCGTGACTGTTATCAGCCGTTCACACCGCGCCGCGAATGCCTCTTTATAATTGTGGCTTACTGATGCCTCGTGCTGGTAGTAGAAATACATTGACTGGTCGACGACACTGATTGTTCTCATATGCGGTAAAACCTGATACAAAAACACAGCATCCTCCGCATAGATATCAGCTCTGTCCAAATACCGCACGCCGGATTCTCTGAGCCGGCCGAGCCTAAAAAGCTTATTCCACGAGCCGCCGGCTAAGCTCTCCTCCTGCGAAAAAATCTTTCTAATATAGCCGCAATGGTCTGCGCGCGGCGTAATCAGCTTATTGCCGTGAAAATCGATAATCGGCGCACTGATACGACCGTCGGCGTATACCCGGCTGGCATTGCACACCGCCATATCAGCGTTGTGTTCTACAGCGGATTCATACAGTTTTTCAAGCATATCAGGGTGGATATAATCGTCGGAATCAATAAAAATAACAAACTCGCCCGCCGCTAAATCCATTCCTAAATTACGCGCCTTCGAGACGCCGCCGTTCGGCGTTTCCACTGCACGGATGCGCGCGTCTCGCGCTGCCGCTTCCGCTAAGATAGCAGCGCTGCCATCCGGTGAGCCGTCATTTACCACAACCACCTCGATTTCGCGCAGACTTTGGTTGGCGATACTGTCCAGACAGCGGTGCAAATATTGTTCTGTATTATAAACTGTGACTACTACACTCACTTTCACGCGCAAGCCGCTTCTCCTCCCCGCTGTTTTCTATATTGACCGCAGCCATCATCAGCACATTCCAAAATGCTTTGTAGGTTGGATACATCGTAAGAGACATTGAGAGCAGCAGCATACCAAGCATCGCCGCGGCAAGAAACGGCCGCTCCCGCAGATTACGCGCAGCAGCAAACAAAAAACAAGCGGCGAAAATCAGCGCGCCAACGAATCCCTGGTCGCACCAAATTTGCAGCCAATGGTTATGCGCTACAGTATTGTCCCTGCCGGTATTGGCAATAAACCGCTCCGCTGAGCCGAGTCCATAGCCGAACAGCATACCGAAATCTTCGCGTGACGCGCCTTCTATGATTGCGGCCCAAATATCGTAGCGGCCGCTCCCTCTGCCTTCTTCGATACTTTCCACGGTAAACCGCTCCTGCGTACTCTGTGGCAAAAGCGGAAGCGCAACCGTCCAAAAAACAGCCGCTGCCAATATCATCGCGGCCGCAGCCTTTAGACGGTTTTTCCAGCCGCGGATTGCAATAAAAACATACGCCGCCAGCGCGCCCGCCACTGCCAGAAGGCCGCCGCGCGAACCAGTCAGGATGACGCAGTAGCCCATTAGTACAACCAGCGCCAAATAGACTGCATTCATGCCTCGCTTTCCCTTTCGCAGCTTTTTTAAACAGCACAGCATCGGGAGGATAAAATACCCGCAGAGCTGGTTCGGGTCCTCTGCGCCGCCGCCGATAAACAATGACACGCGCCCAAAGACCGACTCAACCTTTAAAATCTGTCCCAACAGGACCGATACCGTCGTAATAACGCCTACTACAATCCATGAATTGAATAAAAAGTTGCCCTCGCGCTTATTGTACACACGTGAAGTAATCATCACAAAAATCAGGCTTATTTCTAAAATGCCGCGCAGCGTCGTATACGCGCCGTCTGTACGGATAATAAACCAGCTAAACAAAGAATAAACGACATAAAGGCCCAAAAATAGGTGAACACTGTTTAAACGCAGCCGATCGCGTCCAACAAAGAGCTTTGCAACCAAAACCGCACCAAGCACATACGTGACCGCCTTTAGAAGCGACATGCCGCCCGGCAGCGTAACGATAGAAAGCGGCAGACAGATAAAATACGCCGCAGACAGAAAAGCGGCAATTCCGATCTTCCGGTTTTCGTCGATATCGCCCCACCATTTCCACGATGGGTCATACCATTTTGTTTTTTTCCTTTCCGCCGCACCCGCGTCCAAATGCGCCACCTCCTATGCTTTCCAATACAACTGCTCATACCGCTGTGCCGCACTCTTGATGTCATACGCTGCCGCGTCGCGGCAGTTTTGAACCGACATACGCTCACACAGTGCAGGGTCGCCTTTTAATTTCCGAATTGCACCGGCTAAAGCCACCCGGTCGGACGGCTGCACAAGCAGGCCGTTTTTTCCATCAAAAAGCACATCGCCTACACCGCCAACATCCGTTGAAATCACTGGGAGCCCACCCGCATACGCCTCCAGCACTGACATCGGCAAACCTTCATACTGCGAACAAAGCACAAACGCATCGCCCTTTTGTAAAACCGCAGGCACATCGTTCACGTTTCCCAAAAACGTAACGGCCTGCGCAATACCGTACTGCTGCGCCGCCGCAAAAACAGCTTCCCGCTCCGGCCCGTCCCCCGCAAAAATAAGCCGGAGGGTATGGTCGTTTCTGTAAACATCATAAAACGCGTCGAGCAGCAGTCGCTGGTTTTTCCACGGATGAAACGCCGCCACCGACACGAGCGTAAACATATCCTTGCCAAATGTACGCCCGTCACAGCGGTAACGCTCCACATCGACCGCGTTGTATATCAGCGCAGCCCTATCGCCAGGTAAATGGTAAAGTTGCTTTACCTGCTCATATATCGTCTTTGAAATCGCCACGGGTGTCACATTCCGCCTATGGTAGAGCAATTTTTGGAAAAAACGGTGGATACGCGGCAGCTCCTTGCCCGCATCGGAATGGACCGTATGGACGCCGCGCCGCTGTGTCGAGCGCCAAAACCACGGGAACGCGTACAGCGCCGCATACAGGTGCGTATGAACTGCGTCGGGCTCGATTCGCTTCAGCGTCCGGTAAAGCGTAACAAATGTTTTCAAGTCAAGCCCCTTTTTCTTATCTAAAAAAATGACATTTAAGTCCGAAATATCGAATCCGCACCGGTCAATGAGGCTGATGACCGTAACGTCGTGCCGCTTTGCACTCTCCCGTGCAAGATTCAGCATCAGCGTCTGGCCCCCGCCGGTCCCAAGCTCTGTTATGATATGTACGATTTTCGCCAAAGCCACAGCCCTCCTCCCGGCCATTTCACGTATTGTGCATCGGTCAATGCGACAAATAAAACGCTTGCAGCCACTTTGCCTGCGCCGCCACATCGTAGCCGGCCCGCACGACTGCTTCCTTCTGGCTTTTACGCTCATACGAGCGGCCCTGCCTTATGATTTCGTCCGCCCATACCTTTGTCTCAAGCGGCAAATAGCGGCATAGGCCCGACACATCCGTTTCCTTCGTAATCGTGTCCGAGTAGAAGCCGAGCAGACCGGCGGCCTGCGCCTCAATGCTCGTTACGGGCAGCCCTTCATAAAAGGACGGCAACAAAAATACGTCCATCGCCATCATCAGCTCGTTCGCGTCGCCGCGCATCCCGAGAAACAGTACTCTGTCCGAAATGCCAAGCATGCGGGCCTGCTTTTTACAGTCCTCAAACAACATACCGTCCCCCGCCAAAAGCAATACCGCATCGCCGCATCGCCGTTTCACTTCGGCAAAAATCTCAAGCATCTGTTTATGGTTCTTTTCCGGTACAAACCGCCCGACGCTGCCCAATACAAAGCAATTCTCAATACCGAGCTCGGCGCGCTTTGCCGCCCGCTTCTGTGCGTCAAACGCATAGCGGTCCACCATAATCCCGTTTTTTATTACTTTATAATTTGGCGCAGACAGGCGCTTTTCTCCAAAATAGTAGCGCCCTGCCGCGTCGCTGCACGCAAAGTAGTAGTCCGCGCTCCTGCGCGCGAGCAGCATCAGCGCCCGCTCCACAAACCACTTGAGCCGTCTACGGATTGAGGTGCTGTGCGCGTGTATAATTTTCGTTTTGACCCCATATCGTTTAGCAATGCCCAAATACAGCAGCGCGGCGCTCCGGACATGTCCATGTATGATATCATATTCGCGGTGCGCGACAAAAAATTCGCGAAGTGCTTTGATATATTTAACTGTGTTCCTAAGAAACAGCCGCGGCATCAGGTAAATCCTGCCGCCCATCGCCCGTATTTCATCGTCGTAGGCGCCCCGCTCTGCATAATTTACCATAAAGTCAAAGACGACCTTATCCCGGTCCATATTGCGCATCAAATTCATCAGCATTGTCTCGACCCCGCCGTAGTGCATCCTGCTGACAACCATCAGCACACGTTTTGGCCCGTTCCTTTTCTCCATCCGCTTTGGCCTCCATTATTTGTTTTCCTTCTCTTCCTGCTTTTTACGCACGTATTCCGGCGGGTCTTTGACGCCTTCCGCCGCCTCTTTTACAAACATAATCTTGACCGTCAGCAAAATAATCTTGATGTCGAGCCATATGGAATAGTCCTTAATATAGAGCAAATCGTAGAGCGTCCTGTCCCGCGCGCCCGTATCGTAACGCGAGTAAACCTGCGCCGTTCCGGTCAACCCTGCCTTTACAAAAAACCGTTTTTCATAGTTTTCTATCTCGCGGCAATATTGCTCGACAAAGACCGGCCGTTCCGGGCGCGGCCCCACTACGCTCATGTGCCCGCAGAGCACATTAAAAAACTGCGGTAGCTCGTCTAAGCGCGTCAGGCGCAAAAACCCGCCCACGCGGGTGATACGTTTGTCGTCAAACCGTGCGCGCATCGGCCCCGTTTCTTTTTCCGCGTTATGAATCATCGTCCGAAACTTATAAACATAAAACTCTTTTCTGTCTTCCGTAACCCTAAGCTGTTTAAAAATCAGCGGCCCCGGCGAATCAAGCTTGACCGCAATTGCAATCAGGAGCATAACGGGCGAGCTGATAACGATACAGCAAAGGGATACCAGTAGATCAAACCCGCGTTTAATCGCCTTTTGCAGATGCGTCGGCCCAAACGCGCTCAGGCGCAGTGCAGGCGTATCGTCAAACTGCACCGTTTCGTTTTTCATCATGCTAATACTGTACAAATCCGGCAGGATATAAATTTCCTTTTTAAGCGTTACCGCAAGCGAAATAAAACGGTTGCGCAGCGGCTCCGGAATTGAAGGCGAGATAAATATACTGTCATAGCTTTGAAATTCATTTTCAATTAAGTTCTGAATTTCCTGCTCACTGTTGACGTCAATCTGCACATACCACGCTTCATACAATTGCAAGTAGGAATACTTAATCTTACGTGCAAGGTCGTTTTCCACATCTTTCGACTCAATCACCAGAAGCGCCGCGCCGCCCTCGATCTTTTTCATAATCCGTAAAAGAAGCAGCTTTTCTATGCACATAAGTGCAAACAGTACAACCGGCACGAGCACAACGGTGAGCTGTTCCTGCCGCCCGGCGAGCCCATAAACCAAAAAATTTAGGATTACATTGACCGCCGCAGCGGCAAACACGGATAAAAACACGGACAGGATAATCTCATATTTTCTTCTCACAAACTTTGTGTAAAACTCATAGATATACAGCATAAACAGCATAATGCCGGTCATTACCGCTATATCTGCAATATCTTTCGCCCCCATAGGGCCTATCTGTAAAAAGAAAGAGAGCCCCAAACGAACAATGAAATAAGATGCGATACAGATAAACAAATCAATACAGAAAATAAAAAAATCAAACAATGGATTTTTGTGCAGCTTAATATTCATAGCGCTCCCCCACACCGTCGATATCGTTATATAAAACGCCGCGGCTCCCCTTACGCTGCAGCCATAAACATATATATAAATATTATATCGTTTTGTGTCGTGTTTTGCAAGTGCCAATTCCAGTATCTACACCCATGCCATATTCCTTTTTCCCGTGCGCTTACAGGATAAAAAATTTTTAATAAGTGTTGCCCTTTGCCTGTGCGTTGTGATAAGATAAAGATATATTGATTTGTAAGGACAAAAGGAGGGCAAACGCCTGTGAAATTACTGATTGTTGACGACGAAAAGCTGCTCGTCAAAGGAATTAAATTCAACTTTGAGCAGGATGGATACACCTGCGAGGTGGCCTATGACGGCGAAGAAGCAGTCAAAATGGCAAAGGATAAGTCCATTGACCTAATCATTCTCGATTTGATGCTGCCAAAGGTCGACGGCCTGTCCGCGTGCCAGAAAATACGCGAGTTTTCAACTGTGCCGATTGTTATGCTCACCGCAAAGAGCGAGGACATGGACAAAATCATGGGGCTTGAATACGGCGCGGACGACTATTTGACAAAGCCATTCAATATCTTGGAGCTGAAGGCGCGCGTAAAGGCGATTCTGCGCCGCGTGACGCAGGGCGACAAGAAGGACGGTGCAAAAACCGTCACTGTCGGCGGTATCTCGCTTGATTATAATTTCCGCCGCGCAACCGTGGGGGATAAAACAATTGACCTAACGTCAAAAGAATTTGACCTGCTCGACTTGTTTATCTCAAACGCCGGCAAGGTCTACAGCCGCGAAAATCTGCTCGATATTGTTTGGGGCTACGACTACCCCGGCGATATCCGCACGGTAGACGTTCATGTTCGCCGCCTGCGCGAAAAAATAGAGCCCGACCCGGCACATCCGGTATTTATTCACACGAAGTGGGGAGTTGGTTACTATTATAAGGAAGCATGATTTTCGGCCGCCGCGCATGTCGCTGCGATGGAAGATGGTATTTGCCTACCTTTCGATAAGCCTGCTGGCCTTGATTTTAATCAGCGTTTACCTGATTTCCTCTTTGCAGGACTACTTTTACAGCAAAGAGCGCGTCTCTATGTTTACAAAAGCAAACGTCGTTGCAAATCTTGTGCTTGAATCCTCCGGGGCGGCGGGAGCACAGTCAATCGGCAGCGCGACACGCGACCTGTTTTCCGACAAGCCGATGCGCCTGCTCGTTTTAGACAGTCAGGCGATTGTCACCTATGACAACGACGCGGCAAACAGTATGCGCGGGAAAATGTATATGAAGGACACGGTAAAAAACGCCCTGCTCGGGCAGGACGCGAACAGCGTGTTTAAAAACGAGGACGCCAGCACCAGTATGGACGTTGCCGTTCCCGTGCGTAAAAATTCACAAATCGCAGGCGTTGTATACCTAAGCCAGTCGCTGAGCGAGACGGAGGACTTTTTGGGTGACATCACCTCTTCGCTTGTCACGTTGTCGCTGATTGCAAGCGCGTTGATTGCGCTTTTAAGCGCATTGCTGGCGCGGGTGTTTACTGCGCCGCTTATCAAGCTGACCCATGCGGCGGATGAAATCGCGCAGGGGAACTTCAACCAAAATGTGCCGGTGCACGGCCACGACGAGATTGCGACGCTCGGCGAGGCGTTCAACGCGATGATACAGCAGCTTTCCACGCTGGAGGAAAAGCGCCGCATGTTCGTGTCCGACGCTTCACACGAGCTGAAGACGCCGCTTGCAACAATCAAGCTGCTCTCCGAGTCGATTTTGCAGACGGAAAGCCCGGACCCGGAAATGGTTCGTGAATTTTTAGAGGATATGTCCAGCGAGGTGGACCGGCTTACGCGTATTGTGGAGCGCCTCTTAGACTTAACGAAGAACGACTCGCAAAAGGCGGCTGCCCAGCTTGAGACGGTCGACTTAAACAAACTGATTGCCAAAATCGTCAAAAAGCTTTTGCCGCTTGCACGCGAAAAGAGAATTAAGCTCAGCTTTTCCTACGACAAGGAAAAAGAGCACACGCAGATGCTCTTAGACCGCGATAAAATATACGAGGCAATCTATAACATAGTTGATAACAGTATCAAATATACCGATAGAGAGGGACATGTGACGATTACGCTCACCTCCGACATCGCCAAAACGGTAATCACCGTTGAAGACGACGGCATTGGTATCCCCAAAGAGGACGCCGCGCTTATTTTCGACCGTTTTTACCGGGTTGATAAGGCGCGTGCGCGCGAAACAGGCGGTACGGGACTCGGCCTGTCTATCGCACAGGAGGCCGTGGCGATGCACGGCGGGCATATTGAGGTCATCAGCGAAGAGGGAGCCGGCAGCAAGTTTATCATAATTCTTCCATACTCGGGAAAATAATGATTTTGTACAAAAAGACTGTTATTTAATAGTTTTGTAACGTTTGTATCGTATACTTTAATATATGGCTTCTCTTTTCGGCCGACTTATTTTAAGAAACCGGCGGTGATAACCTTGAAAAAAAGCAAAGCGATTTTGATTATAATACTCAGTGTGCTGGCTTTGGCCCTTTTGGCCGCAGCAGGCTACTTTATCCTGAACCAAAACAACAAACCGAGCCTCCCGGCACAAAAACACAGCGAGACCGTTTCCCTCTACTTTTTAGACAGCAGCAAGACAAAGCTCGTCGCAGAAACGCGGGAAATTGAGCCGCTGCCGGACGTCGAATATTTACAAAAACTTGCGAATATGCTAATTGAAGGGCCGAAGGACAGCGTAGAAAAGAAGCGCGCGATTCCGCAAAACACGCAAGTTTTGTCGGTTGAAATTAACGGCAGTATTGCCACAGTGGATTTTTCATCTGAGTTTAATGGGCAGACGGATATTGACAGCAGCCTTGCCGCCGCAACCGTTATCAAGACGATGTGCGACACGGGAAAGGTATCCAAAGTAATTATCCTTGTTGCGGGCCAGTCTCTGATTGGCTCGGACAAGGTTGCGCTTGGCGCATTGGGCAGCGACGATATTGTATATGACGGGTCGCAGGCCACCAAAAACAACAATATGGTGATTTCGCTTTACTTTGCGGATAAATCCGGCCAGTTTTTACAGCTTGAACAACGTACGGTCAAGCAAAACGACAAAGAGCCGCTCGCAAAAATTGCGGTTACGGAGCTGATGAACGGGTCTCAAACGGATGGACAGAAGCTAATTCCGGCGGAAACAAAGCTGCTTTCGACCGAGGTTAAGGAGGGTATCTGCTTTGTAAACTTTTCTAAAGACTTTGTCGACAAGCACCTGCCCGGCAGCAGCGCGGAAATTTTAACAATTTATTCAATTGTCAACACGCTGACCGACCTAACCAGCATCAATCGGGTGCAATTCCTCATCGAGGGACAGAAGGTCGAAACCTTTGGCGAGATGGTCTTTGACGAACCGTTTACAAGAAATGAAGCGTTGATTAAACAAAATACAACCTTGATAAGCGAATAAAAAAGCTCCGGCTCTGCCGGAGTTTTTTTCGTTATAAAGAGTCCAAATGGTCGACAATATACCAGATTGCGTGTTCATCATTTGAGCAAATAACTCTGTCTGCTCTATCCTTTAATGCTTCCACCGCATTTTGCACCGCACACCCGATATCCGCTGCTTCAATCATAGTAAAATCGTTTTCATAGTCGCCCACGCATACCACCTTTTCAATACCGCCGACCATACTGCGCAGGCGGTGCACCGCGTGCCCTTTTGTCGCCTCCGGGTCAAGGATTTCCAGCCCTGTGTCCCAGCTGCGTGAAAAATTGAACGCATCGCCAAACTGTTCTTTTAACTTGTGCTTCAGAGTAAGTGCATTTCTTTCTTCGTCAATGCGCATAACAATTTTATACACCGGCTTTTGCACTGTGTCATAAATGCGCGCTGCGTCTTCAGATACATGCTCAAACGCTACGCTGTCCAGTCCGGTGAACAGAACCATACGCATAATGTGCGCCGTATGCTCCAGCAAATACGCAGTCAATGCGGCAATATCGCCGCCAATTGGACGCGCATAGACAAGCTGCTTTGACGCAAAGTCGTAAATACACGAGCCGTTGCTGCAAATCGTCAGCCCGTCAAAGTCCAGCTTATCGCTGTATTGAAGCAGATAGGCCGGCAGCCGCCCGGTCGAAAGGCAAAACGTCCCCCCCTGCGCACGAAAGGCACGGATTGCCTGCGCATTTTCGTCCGAGACCTCTCCTCTACTGTTCAACAATGTGCCGTCTAAATCACTGCATAGTAAAATCCCGCTGTATTTTCCCACGCTTTTCCCCCTCTTTTCCTCTCCTCTTTTTGTATATCTTACCACCGGTTTGGCTTTTTTTCAAGCCTACCAAGTAAAACAGAAAAAACAGTTGCGAATATTCGCATAATTTGGTATAATATACGCAAAAGTGAAACTTTTGCGCTTGGAAAAAGTCACTGTTGGGGCACAGCCCCTCCTGCGGCGTATGCCGCACCGTGTCTTTTTCAGATTTGGGCCATATTTGCGGTATAATATACGCAAGCCAAAGGCTTGCGCTTGGAAAAAGCTGCTGTCGGCGCAACGCGCCTTCTCCCGTAAAACGGGAGCGCACCTTTTTTAACTATGTGCGCTGACTTATGCTATAAATACGCAAGCCAAAGGCTTGCGTTTGGAAGAAACCGCTGTCGGCGCAACGCGCCTCCTCCCGCGAAGCGGGAACGCGTTTTCTTCAGGTATGTGCCACTTTTATGGTATAATAAATCATACTGCGTGTAAAATAGAAAAGTGGCTAAAATTTATGAGATATCTCTGAAAAAGGAGCGTTTACATATATGAAAAAACGGATCTTCCCCTTTTTGTTTGCTGTGCTGTTTCTATGCAATGCTTTTGCGATTAGCGCCGCGGCCGAGCCGAGCGCGCCGCCGCAGCTCGTAAGTGAGGCGGCGATTTTGCTGGACCGCGACTCCGGCAGGATTTTATTCGAGCAAAACGCGGACAAGCGGCTCTATCCTGCCAGCACGACGAAAATTATGACGGCAATTCTTGTGTTGGAAAACCTACAGCTTGACAGCGTTGTTGTAGCAAGCAGGGACGCCGTCATGTCGATTCCGGCGGGCGGCAGCAACATGGGTATCTTAGAGGGCGAGCAGCTGACCGTAGAGGAACTGATGTACGGCGTACTCGTCGAGTCCGCCAACGAAGCGTGTAACGTGCTTGCCGAATACATGTGCGGCGATGTGGACAGTTTTGTCATAAAGATGAACGAAAAGGCGCAGCAGCTCGGGATGCAGAACACGAAATTTTTAAATCCGCACGGGCTTCATTCGCCGGAGCACTACAGCACGGCGCGCGATTTAGCAACCTTAGCCCGTTATGCGATGCAGAACGAGACGTTTCGCGAAATGGTGTCTACGACGCAATATGTAATTGATCCGACCAACAAATACACGAAGCAGCGTACGCTCAACAATACAAACTATTTGATTAGCTCGCGGCAAAACGCGTCCTATTATTACCCAAAGGCGACCGGCATTAAGACCGGATACACCAGCCAGGCGGGCAACTGTCTTGTCTCTTCGGCAAGTCAGGCCGGAACGAACTTAATCGCCGTAACGCTCAACGCAAAGCCGCAGACCGGCGCAATCTATTCGTTTATTGACTCAAAGGCATTGTTCGAGTATGGCTTTGCAAACTATGAGACGCGCACCGTCGTAAAGGCCGGCGATATTATCAGCGAAGCAAAGGTCGGTGAGGCGCAGGGCGTCGATGCGGTGGCGCTGTCGGCGAAAGCGGACTTGCAGGGGCTTTTGCCGAGTGGGACGGACCTTGCCGCTGTGACAAAGACCGTTACTTTAAACGAAAATATTCTTGCTCCTATCGCTGTCGGCGACGTTCTGGGCAAGGCGGTATACAGCTATGAGGGCTACGAGCTCGGTACGGTGGAGCTTACAGCAACAACAGAGGTAAAACGCGATGTATTTATCTTTGTGATGAACCGTATCTTTGGGTTTTTCAACCTACTCTGGGTCAAGATACCGCTTTTGATTCTAATTGTCCTAATTCTAATCCTTTTCGTCAACCGCCGGATTAAGCGTAAACGGAGAAGGAAGTACCTACGCTCAAAGCGGTACTAAGCCGGATAGATAGCCGACAAAGGCGCGGCGTTGTAAAGGGAGATTTTAAAATGGATTTTGCTGTCATAGCGCAACGAATCAAGGAACAGTTTTGTAAGCCCGATACCGAAGAAGCTGCAAATACTGCGCTTTCTTATATGGTAAACGGCGAATATTTTTCAGATATTGATTATAGCAGCGGCGCACCGGCTGGGTGGCCGCTGCTTGCGCATCTGACGCGCGTCGGCGCGCTGTGCGCCTGCTATTCATTTTTACCGGACAGCAGACTTTACCGCGACGTATCGGTTAAAGAAAAGATTATCAGCTGTCTAACGTTTTGGTTTACGCACGACTTCCGAAATACAAATTGGTGGTACAACGACCTCGGCGTTCCACAGGCGATGCGTATGATTGCGCTGTATATGAAAGACGAGTTGCCGCAGACGCTTTTGGACAAGCTGCTGGCGCGGCTGCAAGACAATATTGCGGATAAGTGGACCGGTACGAATCGGATGTGGTTTGCGGAAAACGTACTCGTAAAGGCGGTTATGTTAAAAGATGAGGCCTTGCTCGCAAGAGGACGCGCCTGCTTGCTTGAAACAACTGTGGTTGCACAGCAGCCCGGCGTTGAAGGAATACAGCCGGACGGAAGCTTTGCGCAGCATGGGATGCAGCTATACAACAACGGCTACGGCTTCTCGTTTTTATCCTGTATTACAAAATGGATATACATACTCGACGTCGACGGCGCAAGGCTCGGCGAAGAGGCTGTGCGCAATGTCACGCGGCTTGTACTCGACGGGTTCCGCTTCATGTGCCTCTATGATGAGATTGACCCGCATACTCGCAGCCGCGAGATCGTGCGCGGCTATGAACCCTCTGCGGCGCAGCAGATGGAAAGCAGGATTGCGCCTATCCGGCTGCTCATAGCTGTGAACTCTGACGAAACGGTGAAACGGCAACTACAAGATTTGATTGATTTTATAGAAAAAAAGCGCACTAATCCCAGTACAACAGCGAACAAAATGTTCTACCGGCTCGACTTTATGTCGCACAGCCGCGACAAATTCTACGCCTCGACGCGGCTCGTGTCGCGGCATACACTTGGCGGTGACGTATGCGGCAGCGGCGACGCGATGCATATAGTAAACGGTGAGAACGTCCTCGCTGGGCTGATGGCTTATGGTACAACACTGTTTTTGCAAAGCGGGAACGAGTATCATAACATTTATCCGTTGTGGGACTGGGGGCGGCTTCCGTCCGTGACCTCGCCGGACATTGCCCTGCGGCTCGACGCCGGTTCGCTGTGCGGCAAGAGCTTTGCCGGCGGCGCGTCTGTTGATTCCTTTGGTGCGTGTGGGATATCCTTTGAAAAGGATTATGAATTTGAGGGTGAGCCTGCGTCCTTCGGCGGGCGCAAAGCGGTGTTTTATTTTGAGGATGAACTCTATCTAATGGGCGGCCAGCTCCGTACAACAGCGCCGCAGCCGTTCCAGACAACATTAGACCAATGCTTTTTTCACGGTACGGCAATCTTATATCACGGCGAACATATGCAGCAAGTTTGTCTTGGCGATGCCGTACAAGCAACGGGCAGCAAGCTTTACCACAATGGTATCTGCTACGCAATGCGTGAGCCCGTCGAGCTTGTTGTACAGGCGGAAAGCCGAACCGGAAGGTGGAGCACAATTTCGGAACAAACGCCAATCCCGGAAGCGCTTGACACAGCGCAGGGGGATATCTTTACCGCCTACATCCCGCACATAGACAAACGCTGCGCAAGCTATGAATACGCGGTTCTGCCCGGTATATCGGAAGCAGAGGCGGCCGCATACTGCGTCAAAGACCAATTTGACAGTGCGATATCCGATGCTGGCTTTGCGGTATATCATACGGCAAAGCGCGTATTGATGGCAGCGTTTTTTACGTCGGGCACTATATCGGTCGGTGGTCATACGCTTTCTTGCAATGCTCCCGGTTTTGTAATCGTTCGCAGCGGGACGCTGTCCCTTGCCGCGCCCGAAATGGAGGACGCCTTCGTTTCGCTGATACTTGACGGAACTTCTTACAAAATAAAGGTCAGCGGCGGTATCTATCGCGGCAGGACAGAAACAGTTTTGTTATAAAACGCATAAAAAAATAGGTTTCCATCTGGAAACCTATTTTTTATTATTTTTGTTTTGCCAGCTCTTGTTCACAGAACGCCAAGTCCTCGACTGTATTAACACCGTATATCTCAGTCAGCGAATCGACCGAATACGTATCGACCCGTTTTCCTTCATCAATAAAAATCATCGGCATATCGGTCAGATAGTATTCACCCTGCGCATTGCTGTTCTTCAGCTTCTTGAGTCCTTCAAACAGAAGCGGCGCTTTAAAGACATAAATCCCGACGTTTAATTCCTTAATTTTTTTCTGCTCCGCGTCACAGTCCTTATCCTCTACGATTGTCTTTACTTTTCCGTCCGCGTCGCGCACAATTCTTCCGTATGCGGGTGGATCGTCCACAACCGCCGTTAGAAGCGTGCAGTCTGCGCCGCTCGCACGGTGCTTCTCTATAATTGCCTGATACGTTTCGCGGCGAACAAGCGGCATATCGCCGTATAAAATCAATACATCGCCGTCATACCCCTCAAACTGCTCGCGTGCGCACGCAACGGCATGACCCGTGCCCTTCTGCTCCTCCTGCACACTGTAGCGGTACGCGTCGCCAACCGCCTCCATAACCTTTTCCTTCATATATCCGACCACGATTACCGTGTTATTTTTCTCGATAAAATCAATATGTGACAGCACATGCCCAATTAGCGGCTCGCCGTTCGCCTCCCGTAATACCTTCGGTAGGTTAAACTGTTCACTTTGCAGGCGTTTTCCTTTCCCCGCCGCCAAAACAATCGCCTTCATACAACCAAACCCCATTTCTGTAATTTTTCTTTGCTCCTTATGTAATCTATACCACATTTTAAAACACTCTGTCAAGCCGCGCCCCAGTGTCCATCTTTAATATTCTGCCCGGATAGCCCATTTCCTCTACCGCAGCTTTAATCTTCGGCGCATCCTCCTGCGCAGCATATACATACAAGCAGCCACCGCCGCCGCTGCCATTGAGCTTACCGCCCAGCGCGCCGTTTGCATACGCCACGTCAAAAATTTTCTCCATCACGTCCGTTGAAATCCCGAGCCCGTCGCGCAGGTTTGCATGATGGCGACGCAGCAGCCCGCCGAGCTGCAGCGCATCGACCGGTCCGCCCTTTTCCAGCAACGCCTTTGCCTCTCGCAGTATTTGATAATTATCAACCGCCGTACATAGCTTGCGCCTATGGAGGTCATCCAGCTTTTCTAAAAGCTGCGCCTGCTGCTTGCTCTCTATAAAGTCACGTATTGAACAAATCCCGTATGGGCGCAGCAACTCGATAGCCTCTAAGACAGGGATCTTTGAATCCGCCAGTACCTTTGTCGTATCCTTCGCCTGTAGTGTGTCGAACAAAACGAAGCAGCCCGGTATCTGCGCCGCAATCGGCGTTGCTTTCGCGCCGTCGGTAAAATCAATATGTACCAACGACCCGAGCGCCGAGGAATAGTGGTCCATCATACCGCCCGGCTCATGAAACTCCGCCACTTCGGACACAAATCCCAACTGCGCAACCCGTGCCGGCTCCTGTGCGTGTGGATGTTCAATCGACTCGAGCAGGGCCTTAATCAGCACAATTACCATTGTGGAAGAAGAACACATCCCCTTCCCAATCGGTATCGTGGAATCCATTTTAATATCAAAGCCACACCCTACGCCATAGCCCTCCCGCAAAAGAACCTTAAATACGCTTTTAATATAGTCGCGCTATTTATCATACACGATTGGCTGGTTTAGGTCAAATGTTCTTATCTGATACTGTTGTTGTGTATTTTCCAAGTTTAATTCACCAAGACGTGAATCCCGGATTTTTAAATAAACCATACCGTCGGTTCGCGGCTTTATATGTGCGCTGAACCGGAGGTCAACCGCAGAGGCAATTACCTCAAGCCCCAAATAATCCAAATGCTCTCCAAATAAACATATCCTCGATGGCGTGGAACAAAGCACCTCACGCATACGTTACGCTCCTCCTGCTTACTCTTAATCTTATATATCATATCATGTTTTCGTGTTTCTGTATTTGTGTTTATTTGATATTTTTTTATATTTTTTTGTGTTTTTGCTTGCAATTTTCCGCCATATTCTGTATACTGCCGTTGAGGTGGTCGTATGCTGCAATATTTAAACCAAATTGCGTTTGCTCCCTTTGGTAAAATTTTAAAAAGCAATTTTGAAGGGACGCCGCATACAATTCAAAAAACGGACACAGATGTTTTTTTCTATTATTCAGAGGATATTTTTCTCAATATCGTGGAGGGCGTATGCGCCTTAAGTTTGATAGAGCAGGGGAAGGTCTGCTCCTTTTTGCTCGATAAGCCTATTAGGCTAAAAGCCGGTGTCCCGTTTTGTCTGACTGCGGTCGGCGGCTCCTGCGTAATTAAGCTCTTAGCCGAAGGAAAGCGACACAGCATACCGTATCGCGGACGATTTTCCCCTATCCAAAGGACTCCTAAAATTTTTATCAGCGACATTATCACCTTTTTTTATCAGGAAAAGGCCTTCGGTCTGCGCCCTCTGCCTGAAACGCACGATTTTTTTGAGCTGACCTATGTGGACAGCGGCACAATAATCAATCAGCTTGACGGCAAAAATTTTATAGCCCATCAAGGGGAGCTGCTCTTTTTCTTCCCCGGTCAAACGCATATGCAAACCACGCCGGACGATGGACCGGTATCCTTTGTTACAATCAGCTTCGCAATGCGCTTAGAAAATGCCACGCTTCTAAAGGATAAAATCTTTCGTGCGGACGCAGTTATCCGGAGCATCTACTCCAACATTCTGACCGAGTATGAAAGCCCGGACGGTTACTCAGCCGATATGCTCGTCGGGTATTTACACCAAATTATCCTGCGGTTGATGCGCTACAGCATTGGTATGTCGCCGCACTCACTGCCGGCTGACCCGCAAAATACGCCGGATTCCTCCACTCCGGAGCCAAGTCTCATAAAAGGCAATATATCGAACCCACTCGTACACAGCGCAATCGACTATATTCACACACACGTCCAAAAACGGCTGTCCCTATCGGATGTCGCAGAGGCGTTAAAGCTCAATCCTTCATATATCTCCCGCCTGTTTAAGGCGCACACAAACTGGAATATGACCGAATATATCCGCGTGCTCAAGCTGTCAAAGGCGAAAAAACTCTTAAAATCGGGCGGCTACACCGTGACAGAGCTCTCAGAGCTATTTGGCTTTTCGTCCATACACTATTTTTCAAGCTGCTTTAAAAAACAATATGGGATTGCGCCGGGCCATTACGCACAAATGCTCAAGGAGTAGCGCAGCTTAGAGCGTGTCGCCAAATGTACCAATTGCATTGCGTGCCCAAAGAATATATTTTGAGCGGTCGAGCGGATCGACACCACGACGCGGCGTTGTCATAACAAATCCGGGCGGGCATGCCCGGTAGCCGCTCAGTGTCGAGGTCATTACGCCGCGCCCGCCACTTATAGCGGCAAGCTTTGCCGGTAAATCGAGCGACTTTGCCGCCGGAACCTGCGCCTCCACGATAAAACGCCCTTTCTCTATCACCGGACTGTCAAATTCGCCTTCTGCATTTACAATTTCACCAATCACCTTTCCGGCGCACTCCTCCGGTGCGCTGATACAAAGCGTCAGCATCGGCTCCAGCAGGATGGTGCCCGCGTCTAACAGCGCTTTTGCCAGCGCCATAGGTGTTGCGACAAAAAAGTCGAGCGGATGCGTGTGTTCGTTGTGATACTCCCCGTCGACGAGCGTAACCTTGATATCGGTAACCTCCCAGCCGTATATCCCCTGCGCAAGCGCACGGGATACCGCCGTCTTCACGTGGTTTTGATAGCGGTACGGAAGCTTCTTTGGTGACACGCGGCATTCATATTCTACGCCTCGGCCGCGCGCAAGCGGTTCTACCACAAAGCGCAGTACAGCCCAGCACGGCTTCGGCATTGTATACGCGTCAAATCCTTCTCCGGCCTCTGCTATCGTTTCTTTATAAATCACGCTTCTGCCGCCGAATACAACGCCAACACCGAAGCGTTCCCGTAATATCTGTTCGAGCACCTCTGTCTGAATAATCCCCATACTGTTAACCGCTATCTCTGTACCCGGCTGCGGTGGATAAAAGCCAAGCGTTGGCTCTTCCTCATTTAAAACCGAAAGCGCATCAATCAGCTTTGTGCGTTCCTGCTCCAGAGCGGGCCGCATCGTAATCCGCAAAAGCGGGTCAACCCAATGTACCATCTCAGGAACAAGGGCAGGATCGCCCAAAACATCCCCAACGGAGGCATTTGGCATCCCATATACGGCGGCAATATCGCCAGCCTTTAGGATGCCGGTATCCACATACTTTTCCCCGTAAAATTTACGAATTTGACTTATTTTTTCCTGTACCCCTTTTGTCGCATTGACAACGCTGTCGCGGTTTCGCAGCGTTCCGCTATATAGGCGTACATAGGCCGTCTTCCCCATTTGCGCGTCATGGCTGATTTTAAAAACAACACCTGCAACGCTTTCCTGTTCCTCTCCTGTGCTGTCCGGAATAAACTTGTCGATCGCGTTCAGTAAATGCGTAACCCCTTTCCCATTAATTGCGCTCCCATATAGAACCGGATATACATTCCCTTCGGCCGTTAACTCACGCAGGCGAGCAAACGCTGTCTCAACTGTTAGCGTTCCCTCCATGTACTGTTCAAACAGTACTTCATCTAAAAGCGCAGCCTCCTCCCGAAAATCCGTCTCCACTACGTCAGCCTGTGGGGTGCCCTCATCAGTTACCGCATAAAGCGGACAAATCCGGTCGTCCAGCCGCGCCCGAATCTGTGTGCATACCTCTTTGACATCGGCGCCCGCGCGGTCAATCTTATTGATGAATAAAATAACGGGAATCTTCCTGCGGCGCAACGCACGAAAAATGATCTCCGTGTGCGCCTGCAGTCCTTCAACCGCCGATATAACCAAAACTACGCCGTCCAATACCATTAGGGCGCGTTCTACCTCAGCAGCAAAATCAATATGGCC
>URQR01000010.1 GCA_900550065.1 uncultured Eubacteriales bacterium
AGCGGCTAAGGCGACGGTATTCTTGACGCGGGCGGCAGCACGACCCGCGCGGAAGTTGCGGGCATGCTTTGCAGATTTATGAAATTATTGTTAAAATAATGTAACAAAATGTAGATACTTTCTTAACAATTGCGCACATTGATTGTAGATGCCTCCCTTATGTGCTAAACTGTACATAGAAGCGATATGACAGTTTAGCATACATAAGGGGGGCTTTTTATGTGTAGGAAGGCAGGGCTTCTGTTTTTGCTGATATCCATTGTGTTTTGTTTCGGCGCGGCGGCCTCGGCCCAGCAGCAGCCGATTCCAATTGAATTTGAAAAGGCGGGCGGCGGACAGTGGATTTACTGTAACAATCCCGAATTTGTCCGTGCAAAAGACCTTTCGACAATAGAAAACCCCGAAGCGACATACCTGTTGAAAAATGAAGCGCTTGGACCCGATAAATATTCGGTGTTTAATTGCTTTTATAATTGGAACGAATTCGATATCGAGGCGGACATCGAATTTGTCGCGCGCGAGGACAGCATAATCACAATTCAGTCGGCGGGCTTCCGCCTGCCGGTTGGATTTGAGTATTGGGACTGTATTGGTACGTGGTCGGATTATATGGGAATCAATATCAAGACACTAAACCACTACCAGCAGCATGTGCCGTATCAGGGCGACACGGGTCTGCCGCGCACGATTACGCTGAAAAAGGGCGAGCGCGACTGGGTTGGAAAATACATATATAACTACGATGTGGTGCGGCCGCGTATGACCTTTAACATGCTGGTTGACTTTACGATTGAATCGGGCAGCGTGGACGTTAACTTTGCCGCGCTCAAAAATTATGGGGCGCTCAACGACAGGAGCTACCACAATCCGGAGGCCGCACCGGGCAAATATTATAACGACACCTCTGTAAAAGGAATTGAGACGGAATCTTTGCCGCGCGTAGAGGCCGAGCTTGAGATTGTAATCGACGCCGACACGCCGAATGGGGAAAATATGCCTGTGCTGATTCATAACCGTTTTTTTAATGACGGCAATGTTGTGCCGTACTGGATGACGAATATTAATATTGTACGCGACGACTACCGCTTCAGCAAGGAAATTGCGGTAGATACCGACATGCTGACGCTCGCGTACCGCGACGACTCGAAACTCTCCTACTATGGGCCGAACGTGCCGGCGGAAAAACGCGACAACGTTTGGCTGTTTGACCCGTTCCATCACAATACGCTCGGCTATGAAAGTGGGATGCCGTGGGACGCGGCGACACACGTTCCCAACGCGCCGAACGGCAATTCGTTTGACATTGACAACCCGCCCGACCAAAAGTGGGAGTTTAACTTGGGTAATTTCGGCGTGACAAACCGCTATTACTTAACGGTTTCAAACATCGACAGCAAAAAGCGGACACTCAACTATGTTTTAGATACATCGCTGACGAGCAGTATTGTCATTGTGCGCGACGAATATGGGCAAATGCTCAACCCATATACGCATACGCGCACGGACCCGTTTGCGCTCTGTAAGGGAATTAACTCAAATAAAAAGGAAGACTGCATGTTTAGTACGGAGCTGTATCCGGGGCAGACCAAAAGCTATATTTTAGACGTTATTCTTCCCACCAACTGCTACGGCGGCATTGTTAATATTTTGCGCGCCGACGAGTATAAGTATTTACAGGATCCGGGCACGACGCCGTATCCGTCCTATACGTCCCTATACGAATATGGTAATTGTTTTTACAACGGAGAGGCGTATATGAAATGGGAAAACGGAACGCTGCAGCGTCGTATCGGCACGCGCTGGTCGCCGGTGCGTCTGCCGGGCGGGACGAATGTGTTCTTTCAAAACCGCACGCGCGACTTTTCCTTTGTGAAGCTCAAAAACGGCTATGCGGGCCGGTTTTCCGGCTGGGACGGTCTTGGATGGAATGTTTCGCAC
The DNA here is from genome assembly GCA_900550065.1 of uncultured Eubacteriales bacterium. Classification (GTDB taxonomy): domain Bacteria; phylum Bacillota; class Clostridia; order UBA1381; family UMGS1253; genus Aphodoplasma. The sequence goes on from URQR01000010.1 coordinate 1,939, forward strand.
TCGGAGGATGAGAACAAGGTTTACTTTTTCGATGAAAATATGAATTTGCTGCGCAGTAAGGAGTTCGGCGCATATGTAGAAAACATGTACTGTGTGGACGGTGTGCTGTACGTAGATGCGGAGAAAGAGTATCAGTCCTCGGATTATATTACTTTTACGCCGCTTGAGGACGGGGCGTCGCTCGCCGCTCCGAACCGAACGTCGATGTTTCTGTGGAAGGGCGATAAGCTCTATGAAAGAAACGGGACAAACGACGATACGCAATTGTATTACGAGAGCCGCAAGCCGCACGAGCTGTTTGCCGCCGGGGAGCTTTTGTATTATCGTAAATCGTGGAAGTCCTACTATACAGATCCAGCTACGCCAAACGTGCTGTCGGTATCCACAGACGGGGCATACTGGACGGATTTTACACTCCCGGATTGCTTTTATGAGCTAATGAACGTCGTTTATTTAGACGGAAAAATTTATATTGACTGCAGGTATCAGACCTTTGTGTTTGACTATATATCCAACCCGGACTATGTAAGGGTAAAGCTCGGAAGCCGGTATCTGGGCTTTGACACGCCGGCGAAAACGGTCAATGACCGGACGATGGTTCCGCTTCGGTTTTTCTTTGAAAGTTTGGGCGCGGCGGTCGGCTGGGACGAGGAAACGCAGACTGTTACAGTCACACAGGGGAAAAACACAGTCGTTTTGCAGATTGGAAGCAAGACGGCATATGTGAACGGCGCGGAAACGCTGCTCGATGTGCCCGCTTATACGGAGCAGGACCGGACGATGATTCCGACGCGCTTTTTAGCGGAAAGCCTTGGCTATACGGTTAGCTGGGATGAAAAGAGCCGTACTGCGTCGATTTCTGAAAAGCCGGCACAGCCGTCAACCCCTGCTCCGGCGGCGACGCCGACACCTTTTAAAACGCCTCCCGCTGTCCCGGACACTGTGCGAGGCACAGAGGCACAGTAAGCCACGGGACCTTTTGTAAAAGGGGCCGCTGTATTGTTACAGCGGCCCCTTGCTGTCTGCTAAAACCCTATATCAAATTTCGTAGAATTATCATGAATTGTACATTTACAGCACGGCAATTTTATAGTATGATAAAATTAGCAGTTTGAATAGGAAAAGACGGAAAGGTAGGGTGGTTTTTGCATGAAAGGCACAAAAAAGATGATTAGCGTCCTGCTTTGTATTTGTATGCTGGCGGGCCTGCTTCCGGCGGCGGGCTTTGCGGCGGGCAAGACGTTTGCGGTCGATACCGTCGTGGAGGCAGAGGCCGGCACACTTGGCGATAAGGTAGTGAAGGGCAAGGATAAGAACGCAAGCGGCGGGGTTTATATTGCAGTCACGGAGGGCGAGCGCGTCGATGACCCGGCAGCGCAGAAGCCGGACGCAAGCTATGTGTTTAATATACCTGCTGACGGTACATATGAAATTTGGCTTTTAACGAACATGAAAAGTGAGAGCAGCGACTCGTTCCACTATCGCTGGGACGGCGCGGCCTATGCGCGCACGGGCAAGGTGACGGATGGGTTTGCGTGGATCAAGGTGACGAGCGCACAACTGACAAAGGGCGAGCATACCTTTGATATGGTACATCGCGAAAACGACGTATGGTTCGACGCATGGTTCGTGACAAACGACCCGTCGAAAGTTCCCACAGCGGGCGGCTCTGCTGCGACAGCAAAGCCGACGGCGGGGACAAACGCCGGTAACCTGAAGAGTTTTTCAATCCCGGAGGGCGGCTCGGTTATGTTTGAGGCGGAGGATACGACACTTGACGAAAGCCTTGCTGTTGTGAAGGACTATTCCGCCGCATCGGGTAAAAAGGGCGTGTATATGGAGCGGGAGGCGAAGGACCAGACGGGGGCGGAGCTGCCCGGCGCGATTGGGGTTTCGCTGACGGCTGCAAAAGCGGGTACATATGCCGTTTGGGCGCGGTATTCCGCCGCGACCGAAGGGAGCGACTCCTACTATTCGTCGATTGGCGGCGCGGCCTATGCAAAAAAGGCTCTCACCGTGACCGGCGGAGAGAATGAATTCGGATGGCTTTTACTTGACAATATTACAATTACGGAGGGACAGAGCATGACATACCGCATCCGTCCGCGCGAGTCGAAGTCGGTGTTTGATAAGTTTGTTATAACCAATGTGCGCGGCTATGTGCCGGAAGGTATGGCAGACACATTGCCGCAGGCGGGCGACGAAAAGGTCGTGCCGCTTCCGGCGGACGCATACCCTGTGCCGGCGATTCTGCCGCCGGCAGAGCACCCGCGTTTGCTGTTCCGTGCGTCGGATATTCCACAGATAAAGGCGAATATGGAGAGTGAGCAGGGAAAAAACGCTATGATTCCTTTCCAAAACCAGCTCAAGCAGACGACGGACGGTGTGCTCGAGACGCCAAAAGATGCTAAAACGAGCAACTATAACGGCAACCTACTCGGCGTGATTGAGAGCCATGCGTTCAACTATGCAATAAACGGCGACGAAGCGAGCGGAAAAATGGCAGTAGAGGCCATTCAAAATATCGTGAATACCTCGGTTTTTGCCAATACCTCGGATATTACTCGGGCAATGGGGCATACGATTTTTGTGGCCTCTGAGGTCTACGACTGGTGTTACCCGCTTTTAGACGAAGCGGCGAAGAAAAATATTGTAATCGGCTGCCAGACAATTGCTGGACAGATGGAGATTGGCTGGCCCCCGAACAAGCAGGGCGCGGTCGTGGGACACGGCGGCGAGGCACAGCTCCAGCGCGATTTGCTCTCGCTGGGCGTGGCGACGTATGACGAGTACCCGGATATTTATAACTATGTGGCGGGACGCTACTTAAGCGAATTTACCGGCCCGCGCAATTACTGGTACACGTCGGGGAGCTACCACCAGGGAACGAATTACAACGCGGTGCGCTACGCGTTCGATATGTGGGCGCAGTGGATTTTCTACCGCATGAGCGGTGAAAAAATATTTATCGATGAGGCCGGCGACCCGATGTACCAGTACATCTACTACCGCCGTCCGGACGGCGCGTCCCTCCGGGAGGGCGACTTCTCGGTGGAAACGCTCAACGCGTCGCCGGAATACTACGCAAAAGCGTTGCAGGCGACGTGGCTTGCGGCAAGCTTCTATTCCGACCCGTACCTCAAAATGGAGTATGCGCGTATGTCGAACGGGTATAACAGTTTTTCCTACACGTTTTCAACCTTGACGCCAGCGCAGTTCTTTATCTTCAATGACCCGAACTGTGAGCCGCGTGCGCTCTCTGAGCTTCCGAATACGCGCTATTTCGGCAGTCCGAACGGGCTGATGGTGGCGCGTACGGGATGGAAGGACGGCATCGACGCGCCGGAGGCGGTCGCGTTTATGAAAATCGGCGAGCAATGGGCGGCAAATCACCACCATTTAGACGCTGGAACCTTTCAGATTTACTATAAAGGCATCCTTGCGACGGACACGGGTATTTACGACGCATACGGCACGTCGCACGATGTGAACTGGAACAAGGAAACAATTTCCCACAATGGGCTTTTGATTTACGACCCGAATGAAAAAATTAACGGCAATGCCGTTAATTCCGGCGGGCAGCGGCGCCCCGGCGGTGAGCCGAACAAGATGGAGGCGTGGCTGACCGACGCGTACCATACGGGCGAGGTGCTCGGTGCGGAGTTTGGCCCCGACCCGGTTGAGCCGGAGTACTCGTACATCAGCGGCGATATCACGGCGGCATACTCCGACAAGGCGGACGAGGTGCGGCGGTCTATGCTCTTTATGCCGACAGAGGACAAAGATGCGCCTGCGCTGTTCTTTGTAATGGACAAAGTTGTTTCGAGCAACCCGTCCTTCAAAAAAACATTTCTGCTCCATTCCTTACAGGAGCCGGAGGTAGCAGGCAATGTGACGACAATTAAGCGCGACACGAACGGTTATAACGGAAAGCTTGTTAACCAGACGCTCTACCCAACGGACGCAAAAATTGAAAAAATCGGCGGCGCGGGTAAGCAATGGATGATTAATGGCACGAACTACGTGCCGAACGAGAAGACCTCTGCAAACGCGAATGAGGACTTAAATTACGGCTGGGGCCGCGTAGAGGTCAGCCCGGGCAAGGAAGCGAAGGAGGACTACTTCTTAAACGCAATGTATGTGTCCGACGCGGACAGCGAAGCCGCGCTCAAGCAGGCGGAATTGATTGAAACGGACGAGGTGCTCGGCGCGCGTCTTTCAGATCGTGCGGCAGTATTTGCAAAAAATAAGGAGCGGATAAACGGAAGCGTCGCCTTTACAATTCCGGGCAGCGGCGAGGTCAAGGCGGCGGCTGCCGGCCTTGCGGCAGGCGCATGGACAATAAGCGTGAACGGTGCTGAAATTGGCGCACAGGTTGCAACGCAGGACGGCGGTATCATTTACTTTACCGTGCCGGCCGGCGCGGTAAAGCTGACGTTGACGGACCCGGCGGCGCTGCGCGAGCCGGTCAGCGTAACACTGCCGGAAAAGGAAGGAATCGGTATCAAGATTGACGGACAATATATGTACTCCGACGTGGACCCGACCATCATCGACGACCGTACGCTCGTACCGATGCGCGCAATCTTTGAAGCGCTCGACGCGGACGTTGCTTGGGATGAGGACACGCAGACAGTGACCGGCACGCGCGGCGATACGACTGTGACACTGACAATTGGAAGCGCGGCGGCGAATGTAAACGGAAAGGAAGTTGCGCTTGATGTTCCGGCGATGCAGCTTTATGACCGCACGCTTGTGCCGATCCGGTTTGTGTCCGAGTCACTGGGCGCGAAGGTTGACTGGGAGGGGGCGTCGCGTACGGTGCTCATATCTTCTCCGGTCGAGTATAAACCGCTTGATCCGTCCGCGGTGCAGATTGTTGATGCCACGTGGAGCTCGGATAACGGCGAGAGTGAAAACGGCTATAAGGCGTTTGACGGCGACGCAAAAACGCGCTGGGCGGCACAGGGCGTCGATGAATGGATTGTCTTTGAGCTCAAAGAGGAGGCTTCCATTGCATCGCTTTATACGCACTTTAACAATGGCGCGAGTCGCGTGTACGGCTACGAGCTGTACGCTTCTACAGACGGCGTAAACTTTACAAAGATTTTGACGCACGAATCGAGCGGGACGAGCGACACGGAAACGGTTCGGCTTGACGCGCCTGTTACGGCAAAATACATCAAATATGTCGGAAAGGGTAACTCGACGAATACGTGGAATTCAGTACAGGAAATCGAGTTCCGCACAAAGTGATTGATAGAAATTAAATGGATAAGAGCGGCTTCGCGATTGCGGGGCTGCTTTTTTCTCTTTAACTGTAAATTTTGCTCTTTGTCTCTTTTAATTAAAAATAAGATATGGTAAAATATACGCAAGAACAAAGTTCTTGCGCTTAGAAAAATTGTTGTTGGGGCACAGCCCCTCCTGCGGCTTGAGCCGCACCGCGTTTTCTTTTAGTTAATACGATTGGATTAACTGACAATAAGGAGTGTTTTTGTTATGGAGCAGGAAGAATTGTTTATTTTTGAACAAAACGGCTACAGCGTAACGGAACAAATGCTGCCGGTGCGCGGCGGCGTACGGCTTTACACGCGCTGCATTTTGCCGAAAACGGGCGGAACGTGCCCGGTTATTTTTACCCGGACGCCCTATGACCCGCAAGAGCTGCCAAAGCCGTTTGGCGTGGCAAAGGATTGGTACGAGCGAAGCTTTTTGCCCTACCTTTCCCACGGGTATGCGCTTGTCCACCAGCATTGCTGCGGTACCGGCATGAGCGAGGGAGAATTTTCGGCCTATATGCGCGAGCGCGGCGACGGGCTTGACACGCTGGCGTGGATTCGCGAGCAGCCGTTCTATAATGGCGAAATTTTTGTAATGGGCGGCAGCTACACCTCGTTTGTCCACTTGTCTTATCTGGATTCGGCGGATGATATCAAGGGCGCGGCACTGTCGGTCGAACCGGCGAACATGTATAAGGGCTATCATGAGCATGGTGTGTTTAAAAAGGATATACACTTCGGCTGGTTTATGGACCACTACCATAAAAAAAGTCTGGACACAGCCGCGCTCAAACAGGAAAAACGCGATATGGCGATGAAGCTTCGCCCGGTCACAGAAGTGTGCAAGGCTGTCTACGGCGAGGATGTGCCGGAATTTACCGACATGATGCTGTCGGAGAGTGAAAACGATGCATACTGGCAGGCGCACGATTACCCGCATGTACGGGAATCAATGAAACAGCTGCGTGCGCCGGTGCTGCTCTATGACGGCTGGTACGATATATATATCAATACAATGTTTGATATGTGGAAGGAGCTTCCGCCGCAGACGCGGGAGCAGTCGGCGATGGTTGTCGGCCCGTGGAACCACAGTATGAATGTGCATGTGATGCCCGAAGAGGACATTCGAAGTCTGGGCTTGGACGACGGCAATATACCGCAGGACGAGGTTACGCTCCGCTGGTTTGAGCACATCCGCGGCAAAGGCCAGCCAACCATAGCAGAACCGGGAAGGGTGAAGTACTACCAAATTGGGAACGGCTGGAAGAGCGCAAAGTTTATTGGCGCGGACGCGTACAAAACGCTGTACCTTTCTGCGGACGGCGGATTATCGGGAGCAGAGGGCGCGCCGCAGGAAATTACCTACACGTACAACCCGGATGACCCGGCGTACTTCCCGGGCGGGCAGGATGCGTTTAATACACAGCCTACCGGCCTTGTGCGCCAGCCGGAGCCGAACTTTCGGCCGGACGTACACAGCTTTGTGAGCGAACCCGCGCCGAGGGCCTATTCGGTAGAGGGTGAGCTTGAAGCGACGCTTGCTGTCAAGTCGGACTGTGCGGACACGGCGTTTTTCGTGCGCGTTAGCGTCGTAACAGCCGAGGCGGCGTGGGTGCTGCGCGACACGATTTTTACGCTTGACCGTGAAACGGGTGGCTATACGCCCGGTACGGAGGCATCTGTTACGGTTCGGACCGCGCCGGTCGCATGGCAGATACATAAGGGTGATCGTATCCGCGTCGATGTGTCGTCGTCGAACTTTCCGACGTATGCTGCCCATACAAATACAAAGGGCAACTGGGCCGAGCAGCGCGAGGCAAAGGTTGCGCAAAATACAGTTGTATGTGGAAAATCCTATCTTAAAGTACCGGTTTGTGAGTAGAAACAACAAAGAAAATACATATAATTCCATAATTATACAGATATTAGGAAATAAATTGTGAATAAATTGTTAAACCTAAAAAATGCACAAAAAAATCATTAATTTTTCTTGCAATATGACTTAAAAAATATTATTATATAAATAAGAGTGTTTGATTCTGCACAATGGGTATATAGGATACTGTCGATGTTTTGTGCAATATCCGGCGCGGCGGGGACAAACGTCTGTGGGCGTTTTATATAGATTGACCGGAATGAATCCAATATTTTTGAATGGGGAGGAAAGAAAGATGATTAAGAAGACATTCCAGAATGTAATCAACCAAATGGACGCGTTTCTCACATCGCCGGTCGGCGTAATGGACAGCGAAGGGTTTGTACTTGCCACGAACGCATCGGAAAACATGGCCGAGTACTCTGACATATTTTTAGCGGCGGTAAACGATTCGATGGAGATTCACGGATGCCGCGGCTATAGTATTTGCGGAATCAGCAAGACGACGAAGCCGGAGTATATTGTCTATGTGCGGGGGATTGACGATGAGTCCCGGCGGACGTGTATGATGCTGGCGGTTTCTTTAAGCAATATCCGCTTGTTCTACGACGACAAATACGACAAGACGACCTTTATTAAAAATATTATTTCGGATAATACGCTTCCGCTCGATCTGCACCAGCGTGCGCGCGAGCTGCATATGGAGTTTGACCAAAGACGCGTCGCATTTGTTGTAAAAGTGATGCAGTCGGGCGACGTTGCCGCGCTTGACGTCGTTTTGGGGATGTTCCCGGAGCACGAGCATGACTTTGTGTTCTCAATGGACGACAACACGATTGTTTTGGTCAAGGAGACGGACGATACGACCACAGAGGAAGAGCTTGAAGCGCTTGCGCAGACTATGATTGATAATTTAAACAGCGAGGCGATGATGAACGTGCTCGTCGGCATTAGTACGCCGGCGGAAAACCTAAACGTACTCGCAGCGGCGTATAAAGAGGCGCAGGTTGCGCTTGAAATTGGCCGTGTGTTTGAAAACGATAAATATATTTTGAGTTATAAGAGCCTCGGCGTAGGGCGTTTGATTTACCACTTGCCGACGCGCCTGTGCCAGCTGTTTTTGCAGGAGGTATTGACGAAAAAGGGACTCGACGCGCTTGACGACGAGATTATTACGACGATTTATGAGTTCTTTAAAAATGACCTCAATGTCAGCGAAACGGCGCGTAAGCTCTATATCCACCGTAACACGCTCGTGTACCGTCTCGACAAGGTGTTAAAGACAATCGGGCTTGATCTGCGTAAATTTGACGACGCGGTCGTATTTAAAGTTGCGATGATGGTAAACCAGTATTTAGTTTCTAACCCAATGAAGATATAATCTGAACACATTACGTAACCTGCTGATAAAACGGAGATATGCCCATGATACGCTTTGAAAATGTAACAAAAATATACGAAGACGGCACCGCCGCGCTCGATAACATCACCTTTCATGTTGAAAAAGGGGAGTTTGTGTTTGTTGTTGGGCCGAGCGGCGCGGGAAAGTCGACGCTGACCCGTCTTTTGATGCATGAGGAGCTGCCCACAAGCGGCTCGATTATCATTGACGGGATTGCGGTGGAGACGCTCAAAAAAAAGGATATTCCCTACCTGCGCCGGTCAATTGGCGTCGTGTTTCAGGACTTTCGTCTGCTCGACGACCGGACGGTGTACGAAAATATTGCCTTTGCGATGAAGGTTGTCGGTGCGACACGGCGGGAAATCCGCCGGCAGGTGCCCTCGCTTTTGAGCATGGTGGGCCTGTCGCACAAGGCGCGGCTCTTCCCGACGCAGCTTTCGCGCGGTGAGGCGCAGCGCGTTGCGGTTGCGCGCGCGCTGGCGAACAACCCGCCAATCTTACTGGCTGACGAGCCGACGGCTTCGCTGCCGCCGAAAACGGCGATTGAGATTGTCGAGCTGCTCGACGAGATTAATATGCGCGGTACGACGGTGGTTATGTCGACACATGCGAAGGATATCGTTGACCGGATGCAAAAGCGGGTCATCGCGATTGAGGACGGGCAGCTTGTGCGCGACGAGATGAAGGGGGGATACGGCTTTGAAGTTCAGTAATTTCCGCTACTTTATTTCGCAGGCGGGCCGCAGCGTCATCCGTAACGGACTTATGAGCGTGACGTCGATTTTTACCGTGCTGTGCTGTATGATTATATTAGGGCTGTTTTTAGTTGTCAGCATCAATGTTAATTACATAGCGGACCAGATTCAGGACCAGTGCGAGGTACAGGCGTTTATGGCCGACGGCTCGAGCGAGGCGCAGATAACGCAGGCAAAGGCGCAGATTGAGGCGATAGCAAACGTATCCGCGGTGGAGCCGTTTACAAAAGAAGATACGCTTAATTATGCAAAAGAGATGTTCGGCGACCAGGCGGACGCGCTCGACGGGTACGAGAAGGACAACCCCTTCCGCGACTCGTTTAAGGTGTCGCTCGTCGATTTGTCCCAATCCGCCGCGACGATTGCCGAAATTCAGAAGGTGAGTGGCGTGGCTGAGGTCGCAAATAAGCAGGCGATGATGGACACGGTGCTGAATGTGACCAATATGGTGAAGAACTTGAGCTTTTGGGTGATGCTTCTGTTAGGGATTGTCTCAATCTTCATCATAGCAAATACAATCAAACTCGCTGTGTTTGCACGGCGTAAGGAAATCAATGTGATGAAGTTTGTCGGCGCGACAAACTGGTTTATCCGCTGGCCCTTTGTGTTTGAAGGGATAATCATCGGCGTGACGGGCGCGGTGATTGCGTTTGGGCTGATTTCGTGGGGATATGCCGGTGTGCTCGGCTGGATGAATGGGTCGGGCTTTCACATGGACATGTTCCAGCTTAAAACGTATCAGGAAATTTGGTGGATGCTTTTGTGCGCCTTTGTCGGAATCGGCGCTGTAATCGGTGCGGCGGGCAGTGCGCTCTCTATCCGCAAACACCTTGATGTATAATTTTTGAAAATAACGTAGGCGTGGGTCTGTTGTTTGGAGGTTTTACGAATGAAAAGAAAAACGCTTGTCATTATTTGTATCACGTTGGCGGCGGCTATGCTTTTGGCAGTTGTCGGCCCTGTTGCAATCAGCGGCATGTATTCGATGATGGCTTCCGCGGAGAGCTTAAACGATAAGTACGATAAAAATAAAAAGACACAGCAGGAGCTTCAGGATAAGCTTGACGGCGTTTCGCAGGAAAAAAAGGAAATGCAGGCGAAAAAGGACAAGCTCGACGATGAGATTGCGTCGCTTGCGTCGGAAATTGATACGCTTAATAGAACCATTAGGAAAAATGAAAGCGATATTTCGGCGAAACAGGAGGAAATCACGAAATTAGAGCAGAAAATTTCAGAAAATGATGACTTGCTAAAAAAACGGCTGCGTGTAATGTATGAAAAGGGGAGCACGGGCTACCTTGACGTGTTGTTTTCCGCGACGAGCTTTTCGGATTTGCTTTTGCGCATGGATATGATTCAGCAGATTTACGACCATGATCAGACGCTGATTCAGGGCATGGAGACGACGAAAGCGACGATAGAGGCGGCAAAGCAGGCGATAGAAGAAACGAAAAAGACGAATGAGGGCCTTAAACAGAACCTTGCGTCGCAGAAGTCGACGATGCAGCAAAAGAGCGACGAAAGCGACAATGTAATCAACCGGCTCGCGCGTTCGGAGGAAGAGCTTCAGGCCGAGATTAAAGAGCGTGAAAAGGAAAATCAGGACATTTTGAACCAGATTGCAGCGGCGAAGGCCGCACAGCAGAAAGCGAATAATGTAAATACTGCAATTACCAACACATATACGGGCGGTGTGCTCGGCTGGCCAAGCGCAAGCTGCTTTGAGATTAATTCGCCCTTCGGCTGGCGGACATTCCGTGGAGTATCGAATTACCATACTGGTATTGATATTCCGGCAAGGATGGGGACGGCGGTGCTCGCGTGCGAGGACGGCGTAGTAACCGGGTCGGGCTGGCGTAATTCGTACGGATACTGTATTACAATTGACCACGGTTCTATCACGACGCTGTACGCGCACAACAGCGTTTTGCAGGTCAGCGTGGGGCAGACGGTGAAGAAAGGGCAGCAGATTGCGCTTGTTGGCTCGACAGGGAACTCAACCGGGCCGCACATTCACTTAGGCGTGATTAAAAACGGACAGTATGTGAATCCGGCGCCATACGTTGGAAGGTAATAAAACGAACAGGCGGATACATAAGATAAAATAAGCTTTGTGCTGCAAGGCGCAGGGCTTATTCTAATTCCGGCGGGAAACCGCCGCAGAAACAGAGGGGATTTGTTTGAGCCAAAAAGCAAAAATAGCATGGGCCGCGGTGATTAGCGTCGTTGCGACGTTTTTACTGACGAGTGTACTCTACCTGACGGCGGGAAGCGGCATCATTGGACGGCTGCTGGATACCGGTAGCACGGCGCGGGGCGGATTTGCAAGCCCGCTTTTAGACGAGGTAAAGACGTATCTTGACACGTTTTACATGGGCGAGATTGATGAGCAGCAGATGTATTACTATGCCGCGAAGGGAATGGCGGCCTCGACAGAGGACCCATATACGCGCTACTATTCGCCGACGGAATTCAAAGAATATATGGACAGTAACATCGGCGCATATGTCGGCGTGGGTATCGTGCTGAGCGCGACGCAGGACACGAACGAGCTTGTGGTTGTAATGCCGTATGAGGACGCGCCGGGCGACAAGGCGGGCGTCCTGCCGGGTGATATTATTACCGCGATTGATGGCAAGCCCTACACGGGCGACGACCTTGACGAAGCGGCGGACACCATGCGCGGGTCTAATTTACCAAATGCGAAGGGGACGCAGGTGACGCTGACGCTGCGGCGCGACGGCGGAGAGCCGTTTGACGTTGTTTTGACGCGCGAAGAGGTACACCTCAAAACGGTTAGTGCGAAAATGCTGGAGGGCGACATCGGCTATATGCGTATCATTTCCTTTGACGGTGACACGGATGTTGAAGTAGAGGAGGCGCTCCGGCCACTTTTGGACAGCGGGATGAAAAAGTTGGTGCTCGACCTGCGCGACAACGGCGGCGGCGACTATAACACGGCGTGCGGCGTTGCGGGCAAGTTTTTGGACGAGGGGAAGCTTATCGTTTATACAGAGGATAAAAACGGGAAGCGTAAGGATGAGTATGCGTCGGGCAAGATGACGGACTGTGAGCTGATTATCCTCATTAACGGCGGCAGCGCGAGCGCGTCGGAGGTTGTGACGGGTGCGCTGGACGGCAATAACCGCGCAAAGGCGATTGTCGGTACGAAGTCGTACGGCAAGGGCATCACGCAAAACGTCTACCCGCTCAAAAACGGCGGCGGCATGAGTATTACGGTCGACTATTACTACACGCCCACGGGTGAGTGTATCCATAAAAAAGGAATCGAGCCGGACTATGTTGTGCCGCTCGGCGAAAATGAGGAAAAACCGAGTACGACACTGACGTATGAGGAGGATTTACAGCTGCAAAAAGCTGTAGAATTGTTTCGGTGAGTAAAAAGGGCGGCACATGCCGCCCTTTTTTTGTTTCACTCCGTGGTTGTTCCTCTATCCCCACGCCATTATCACAATATTTTTTCGCGTCCCTTTTCAATCTCCTGAATATGCCGTTTTAGCACGAGATTCACATACTGCGAAAAGGAACGAAAGGAATCGTCGCTTAGAAACCGTATTTTTTCCGCTACGTCGGCGTCCAATGTAATGCAGGTTCTAATTTTTAATGGTCTGTTTGAAGTCATATCTTACGCCCCCCTTTTTTAGATAACATAATAATAACATTATGATGGTTTACAGTCAAGGCATTTTTTAATAAAATGTTATTAAAATGATAAAGGAGTGTTATTACGATGAGCGACAAAATTCAAACGGGTATTCGTTTTGAAGAGGAAATGCTGTTTAAGATTACGTACATAGCAAAGCGGAATCACCGCTCGTTTAATGCGCAGATGGAACATCTTACACAGATTTGCATTGAAGAATATGAAGCGAAGCACGGGGAAATTGAGGTTGTATATCGAAGCGAATGATAAGACAATAAAAAAAAGACAGCCAACCGGCTGTCTTTTTTTTACCCGCGCCGTGTGTTAACGCGCGTGATGATGTGCCTGCCGTTCGGACGCAGGAACCTTGTCCTTGAACAGGAGCGTAATCGACCAGAGCGCGCCGAGCCCGACGAGCGTGTAGATAACTCTTGAAACCGCAGCCATCTGCCCGCCAAAGATTGATGCAACGACGTCAACGCCGAAAATACCAATCGAGCCCCAGTTGAGCCCGCCGACAATGACGAGAATGAGTGCGATTGTATCTAAAATTGCCATAACAGTTTCCCTCCATTTCAGTTGTATTGTTTGCCAAACGTGCATATTCAGTATTTGCAGTTATTTTAATAATAAACGCGGCAAAAATTGCATATTTTTAAGTATGACAAAATTTTGCACAAAAAAGGGCGTGTCACTATGCAGGGCGGGGAAACAGTATTATATTATTCGATTGGCGTATGCCTCATCGTATGCCTGACATTTGTGTTTTTGGCGCTCAGTATCGACACGCCGGGCTATCTGCGTGCAAAGCAGGAGCTTTTGTGTGCCGAATTTCTCTCCCCGCTCGGCTATACGGCGGTGGCGGTCATGAAAAAAAACGACGTTTGGATTCCGCTTTTGTTTGACAGCGCGTTTAAGCGGCTGAACGAGCTGCTGCGGCCCGCGGGCTTTGATTTTTCTAAGTGGCGCGGCTACCGCGCCGCGGTGTATGAGTGCAGTTTGGCGCAGGAAAACGGCGCGGCGGCCTGTGCAGTGCTGTATCTGTACGGCGAACAGGTGATTGGCGGCTATTTGCGCGACGAAGACGCTATGCGCCCGCTTACAGGGCGAAAAATAGAAAAAGGCGGGGAAAAGCTGGCCTGTATCGGTGATAGATATTGACAAAAATCCGCAAAAACGGTATAGTATTAGTGTTGTTTTGAAACGGATTATAAATAAGAAAGCAAAAGAGTTTGCACGAAAGGAATGTTGAACAAGCATGGCAGAGCTTAGATGGAACCCGCTGATTAAAGACTGGGTTATGATTGCGTCGCACCGGCAGAACCGGCCGCAGATGCCGAAGGATTGGTGTCCGTTTTGTCCCGGGTCGGGCAAGGTGCCAGACCATTTTGATGTGTTAAAGTACGACAACGACTTCCCGGCGTTGTCGCCCAATCCGCCGGAGCCGGACGACGTGGCGACGGAGCTGTATCAGGTAAAGCCGTCGCACGGCAAGTGCGAGGTAATCCTCTACTCGCCCGAGCATACGGTCACGCTGCCGGAGCTGAGCGTGCCGCATGTGCGCAAGCTGGTGGATTTGTGGACCGAGCGGTACACGGAGCTGAAAAAGGACCCGGAGAATAAGTACATATTTATTTTCGAGAACCGCGGCGCGGTGGTCGGCGTGACGATGCCGCACCCGCACGGGCAGATTTATGCGTATCCGTTTGTGCCCAAACGGCTCGAGCTGGAGCTTGCAGCGAGCAAGGAGCACTTTGAACAGACGGGCCGCTGCCTGCTGTGCGACATGCTCCACGACGAGGTGGAGGCGGGCAGCCGCATTATTATCGAGAACGACGACTTTTATGCGTTTTTGCCGTTTTACAGCGAGTATCCGTACGGTATGTATATCATCAGCAGGGCGCATAAGCACTCGCTGGAGGAGTTTAATGACCGCGAGAAGGACAACCTTGCCAAAATCGTGCGTGAGACGGCGGGCACGCTCGACTCGCTGTTCGACTATGCGTTCCCGTACATGATGTGCATGTACCAAAGCCCGGTCAACGTGGAGGAGGATACGCCGTACTACCACTTCCATATCAAGTTCTTCCCGCCGATGCGCTCGGCCGAGAAGCAGAAGTTCAACGCCTCGAGCGAGACGGGCGCCTGGGCGCACTGCAACCCGACCGCGCCGGAGGAAAAAGCGGAGGAGCTGCGCGCGGCATATAAGAAGTTTATACAAAAAGGAGAATAATCCCATGCAAAACTTTACCATAGAGGAGTTAAAGCAGCAGTTTATCGACATCTACGGCGGCAGTAAGGATGATTTGCGCGTGTTCATGGCACCCGGGCGTGTGAACCTGATTGGCGAGCATACGGACTATAACGGCGGGTACGTGTTCCCGGCGGCGCTGACGATGAATACGACGGTGGTTGCGCGCAAGCGCGACGATAACCTGATTCACCTGTGTGCGACGGATTTGCCCGACCGCGTCGAGGCGGACATTACAAAGCTCGATTCGTATAAGCACTTAAAGTGGGGCAACTACCAGATTGGCGTGGCGTATGAGCTCGAGAAGCTCGGCTACGAGATCGTAGGGTGCGACATGCTCTCGCACGGGACGATCCCGTACGGCGGCGGCCTGTCAAGCTCCGCGTCAATCGAGGTTTCGACCGCGATTCTGTTTGCGACGTTCTCGAACGAGAAAAAGGGTCTGCCCAACGATATCGACATGATTGAGATGGCGAAGGTGTCCCAGCGCACCGAGCATACATATGCCGGCGTAAACTGCGGTATTATGGATCAGTTTGCGTCCGCGATGGGCAAAAAGGACCACGCCATTTTCCTGAACTGCAAAAACCTCGACTACAGCCTTGTCCCGCTCAAGATGGACGGCTATAAGCTGGTGATTGCGAATACGAACAAGAAGCGCGGGCTTGCCGACTCGAAGTATAACGAGCGCCGGAGCGAGTGCGAGGCGGCGTTTGAACTTTTGAAGGATGCAGTGCCGGGTGCAACGTGTCTGGGCGACATTTCAGCCGAGCAGTTTGCGGCGAACGCGCATTTGATTGAAAACGAAACGGTGAGAAAGCGTGCGCAGCACGTCATCGAGGAGGACGACCGCGTGCTCCGTTCGGTGGAGGCGCTCAAGGACGGCGACCTTGCTACCTTTGGCGCGCTGATGACGCAGTCGCACAATTCGCTGCGCGACTTGTACGAGGTGACGGGCGTGGAGCTTGACACGCTGGTGGAAGAGGCGCTCAAAATCGACGGTACAATCGGCTCGCGTATGACGGGCGCAGGCTTTGGCGGGTGCAGCGTCAGCATGGTGCGTGAGGATGCGGTTGAGCGGTTCATCGAAACGGTTGGCAAAGAATATGAAAAGAAAATCGGCTACGCCGCGTCGTTTTATGTAAGCGATATCGGCGACGGCGGTATGGAACTCAAATAAAACAGCAAGCGGGGCGGAGACGCCCCGTTTGGCATACGTAGAGGGGGAGAAGGGTTTGAAAATCATATCGGTTGGCAACAGCTTTGCGCAGGATGCGCAGGCATATCTGCATACGCTTGCGGAGAGCGCGGGCGTGGAGATACACAGCGAGAATCTGATGATTGGGGGCTGTTCGCTCGAGCGGCATGCTGGGTGTTTGAAAAATAATTTAGACGACTATGTGCTTGAGGTCAACGGCGTTTCCACGGAGAAGCATATCACGCTGCGCGAGGCGTTGACAAAGGAGAAGTGGGACGTGGTGACGCTCCAGCAGGCGAGCCACTATAGCTTTGACTACGGCACGTACATGCCGTACTTGCAGGGACTGTCCGACGGCGTGCGTGCGCTGTGTCCCGGGGCGGAGCAGGTCATCCACCAGACGTGGGCGTACGAGGACGGGAGCGAGCGGCTGACGGTGGAGCTTGGGTTCTCCACGTCGCAGGAGATGTATGACGGGTTGGAGGACGCGTACAATAAGGCGGCGCGCCAGCTCGGCGGCGCGCGGCAGATTCCGTCCGGGCTGGCGTTCCGTCTGGCGCAGGAGGCGGGCTTTGGCCCGCTGCACCGCGATACGTTCCACGCGCAGATACCGCAGGGGCGGTATTTGCTCAGCGCGGTGTGGTTTACGTTCTTTACCGGCAAAAACGCCGCAGATGCTAGCTTTTTGCCCGAGGGGATGACCCGGCAGGAAAAGGAACTGCTCGACCGCATTGCGTGGGAGGCTGTGGAGCGGAAAAAGGCGGAGAAATAGAAAAAGGGGAAATTATATTGAATGGTATTTATGAAGTAATTATGCTTTTGTGCTTTTTTGCGGCGTGGCCGATGTCGGTGGTAAAGTCATACCGCGCGCGGACTACAACGGGGAAAAGTCTCGCATTTCTGATTACGATTATTGTCGGCTATGTTGCTGGAATTGTGAACAAGTGTATGAACGGCGTGGACTATGTCATTATTTTTTACGTAATTAATCTGCTGATTGTCGGCGTAGACCTTGTGCTGTATTTTCGAAATTTGCGCCTTGATAAAAAGAATGGCATCCGATAAAATAAAAAATCCCGCTTATGCGGGATTTTTTTATTGCATGTATTTACTCATATAATAGGAACGCTTTAATTGCTTTTCATTGTTGTATGCACTGCGGATTGTACCGATGATAGAAGTATCCGCACCAATTGCGGTAAGCTCTGCCTTCAGCGAATCCAATAAGGTATTGACCTCCGCGTCACAGCTCGACTCAAGGCTGTAAATCTCGGTGATATACTTCGCGCCGACTGCCGTCATTGCCGCCGTATCTTGATTGTGCTTGGCTGTGCTGACATATTCCGCATACGCGCGGTCAAGCACACCGTCAATGCTGGCGAGGTAACGGCCCTCCATTGCATAGAGTTGCGCGACATAGCCGCTGATAATTGTATCGGCTGATTTTGTTGGCTCACTGCCAGAGTTTTGTGTCTGCGAGGAAGAGCCTCCGGCCCCAATCTGTCCGTCGCCAGACGCGGACGCCGGCGTAATCCAACCGCCTTGCTCGGCAATAATCTTCGCTAAAATTTCTTTTTCGCTTGCCTCGCCGCGCTCAATCAGCGCTTTTTCCTCTTCCGTGTAGTCCCGGATATTTTTTGAGCCCAAAAGTCCCTCTAATTCTTTCTTAAGCGCTTTGTCGTTTTCACTGATTTGCTCTTTGAGCTGTTCCGGCGTGTAGCGCATAGCTGTAATAAAGGCGGATATGTTGTCTTTTTGCCAAAACGCCACAATTAGAACTGCGACGAGCAGTAGGCCGAATATCGCTCCAATGATTTTCCATACTGTTTTCATAAAAACCACCTTTTATGTAGGAGTAAGTTTAGTATAACATGAAACAGCTTTCATGTAAAGCACCTGCGCTGCTATTGATAGAAAGTTTACAATTGTGACGCTGCGTGGTATACTGTTGTATACTGGAGCAAGAATAAAGGGAGGCCGAACCATGCTGAAAATTAAAGAAGCAATTATTGTGGAGGGGAATTACGATAAAATTAAGCTGTCTTCCTGTGTCGACGCGCTGATTCTTACAACGGATGGGTTCGGTGTTTTTAAAAACCGAGAGAAGTTGGAGTTGATTCGCACGCTTGCGGAGCAAATCGGAGTGATTTTATTGACAGACGCGGACCGGGCCGGCTTTACAATCCGGAATTATGTGAAGCAGGGGATTGGGAAAGATAAGCTTAAGCATGCCTATATTCCTGATATAAAAGGGAAGGAAAAACGCAAAGACGCGCCGTCGAAGGAAGGACTGCTGGGCGTTGAGGGAATGGAGAAGGAGTTGCTTATTGACGCGCTTTTAAAGGCCGGCGCGACAGTGGAAGGCGAGGAAGCGAGCGGCGCGCCGTCAGGCGCAGAGGGGCGTTTGCTCACAAAACTCGATTTATATCAAGACGGCTTTGCCGGTGGAGCGGACAGCGCGCAGAAACGGCGCGCCCTGCTGCGTGCGCTGCATTTGCCACAGCGTTTATCCGCAAATATGATGATTGATGTAGTGAATACGGCTTTGGGCTATGACGCGTACCGAAAAGCTGCGTCTAAAATTAGAGAAAAAGAGAAGTGAGAACTGCTGAAAACTCGGACAAAATTGTTCGGGTTCTTTTTTTATTCTCGGTATAATTTATAGTAGCATTAAAAAAGAGCTTGACTAATAAAAAATAAATATGCATAAAAGCTGCTCATTTAGCAAATACTATAGCCAAAAAATAACAAAATTATCCAAAATACGTAATGAGTTGCATTGTAAGAAATGCCCATATTATGTAAAATTTAAGCAGGGGTGTTTATATGCCCGAAGGAGCAGCTTTGGCAAAGTATGTAAAAGCGTACCGAATCAAGAATAACTTGACGCAAAGCGAATTAGCAAACGAAACAGGAATCAGCAAGGAGACAATTAGTTTGATTGAGCGGATGAAAACGAATCCGTCTCTGGACACAATGCAGCGGTTAGCCCGGTTTATGGGAATTACAGTTCCCGACCTGCTAAAGGTCGAATAAGACGCGGGCGGTCAGGCGTGCCATCCCTTCAAAGTTTTTGCGGGCGGCGCGCCTGTTTCCTTTAAAAAGGCTTTATAAAAGGAAGAATAGTCCGTAAAGCCCGCCTCTGCGCTTGCGGCAGTAATACTCACGCCCTGCCGCGTAAGCGCTTTTACGAGATTAATCCGTTTGTGCGTAATGTAGCTGTTTACTGTGTAGCCGGTATGCTTTTTAAAAAGCTTACAAATATAATACTTTGACATAAAAAATCTGTTTGCGATACACTCCAGCGTCAAAGGGCCGCGGTAACTTTCGTTAATAAACGCAATAATTTCCTGTACCTGCGGGTTTGCGATATAATTGCTGGAAAATTCTGAATTATGGTTTAATATATGCAGCATTTCAATGATGACTGCGTTCGTAATCGCGCCGCCGGTATTGCAAAAGCCGGCGGTGTAATTGCTAAGCCGCAAAAAAGCGTCGGAAAAGCCCGAGCGGACAGCAATTTCCGCGCTGATTTTGTGTTCGGTATATAAATGCGACGTAAAGACGGATTCATACGCCGGGCAACCGTTTTGTACAAAGTAATCACGATCAAGATACAATACAAAGCATTTGTATGGCTTTTCATTTTTAACGAGCTTTGTGTGTGGGTCGCCTGCGCTGCAGAGTACGATGTCGCCTGCGTCTAAGGGGAATTTTGTGCCCTCTACAAAAAAGTCTACCTTGCCCTCCAGCAGCATAAACACCTCGTGAAACGTATGGGTATGCGGTTTTGCCGCCTCCTGTTCGGGACTGATTTGTGCCCGTATGTATGCTGAATAATAATCCATTTGACCGACCGCCTATTCAGACAATTTTTTCAAAGTTTATACCAATATACGCCTGTTTTTCTGTCCAGAATTGCTCTATAATAACAGTATAACGCAAATCAAAAATTTTTCAAGAGCAAAGGAGTGTTTGTTGTGTCAAATATCGGGCGGCAATTTGCATCCGAGATGGAACGCTACATAGACAAAAAGAGCGGAAGAGAGGTTGTTCAGCTTACAAAAAGCGGGTCGAACTGGCATCTGTACTTTACGGACAATTCGTTTACCACGGGCGATGAGGAAATTATATATCTGCATTCGGACTACACGCTGCGCGAAAAGGCAAATACGGAGGTATTCCGCATGAACTTAAACAGCGGCGTACGGACACAGGTGACGGATTTTCACAGCCGGTTTGAAACGGCGGGTAATTTTACAAAAAGTCCGGACAGTGAATTTCTTGTCTTTGTCGGCGACGGCGATTTATACAGCCTGAATCTGCGCACGGGCGAGACAATGCTGTTGTACCGCTGTCCAGTTGGCTTTGCGCTGGGACATCCGCACATGAGCTTTGACAAGCGCTATGTCGCGATTGCGGCGTGCGATATTCCACAAATTAAAAAGAGCTACGTGAATGAGAATTACAGCGGCTTTAAAGAGGCGTTTTACGGACACAAGGTGTCATATTTAATTATTGCGAGAATGGACGGCTCGGGCGGCGAGGTCGTGTTTGAGGATACACACTGGATGGGGCATGTGCAGTTTGCGCCCGACACGAACGAATATTTGACCTATTGCCACGAAGGGCCGTGGAACTATGTCCAGCAGCGGATATGGATGTTTAACACGATTACGCGGCATGTCAAGCCCTGCTTTGTACAGGAGGAGGACGACAGCATCGGGCACGAATTCTGGACGCGGGACGGGCTTGTGTTTTTTGACAACCGCGGCAAAGGCCATGACGGGACTATTACGTCCGACAAGACGCAGGCCGTTACCGTGAGCAGCGACGGCCCGGACGCGATACCGTGGATTGGCTTTGCGGACAAGGACTGTAACCTTGTTCGTAGGATGGAGCTGCCGTACTACTGCAACCATTACCACGCGAACAACGATAACACAAAGCTTGTTGCGGACGCGGTTGAGGATATTGTGCTGATTGATATCAAGGATGATATGCCAAGTATTGAGGTGCTCTGTGAGCATAACACCTCTTGGCGGTGGCAGACGGTGCATTGCCATCCGTGCTGGAGCTGGTCGAGCGATAAGATTTTGTTTGCCTCCGACGGCAAAGAAGAGGGGCGGCCGCAGCTGTATATGGTCAATATGAAGTAAAGGGATAATTATATATTTGCAGACCGCCGTCCTGCGCGTATGCATGTGGCGGCTGAGTATAGGAAACTGGGGAATAGAAAAGACCTTCCAAAAAACGCGGGAAGGTCTTTTTATTTAGAAAAATACAGGATTAAGAAAGGATTGCGTTTATCACATATTATAAACGGGCAACGGGTTTTACTGCTTTTACACCTTTTTTTGTCGAAGCGGAGTACTGAAATTGCGGATAAACATCAAATGCAAACTGATAACCAAATAATGCGGGATTATAATGATTCATCGCGTGATCCAGTTCGGCATGTGCGCCGCCATACCAGTTTTCGTCGTCGTAGGGCATCCCCTGAAACCAGACAACGGTCTGTTCCGGCAGTGCAATGATATCACAGCCGTCCGGCAGCTTGCCCTGCCAATCGGTTCCAACCTCTACGGCCGCACCAACGTTTGAGCTGCCTTTAATCACGAGGCTGTCGGGCAAAGTTACAAAAACGACCTCATCTAAGCGGTTTGGTACTTTTTCCAACTCATCCCATATGTCACAGCCGATTTCATCACAGTAGGAAAAATAGTCTGTTGATAAAATGCCGCGCTTAATAATCAGTTTACAAGCAGACTTCGTAAGATATGTTGCTGTTACAGTTCGTTCAATCATAGCATTTATTCCTTTTGAGCGTAATAATAAATAATAATAACTCATTGGAGTCGGCTTCGTGTAATTTTCCGGAAAGGCGCGCTTGCCGAATTTTTGCGGCGGGACACCGAAATAATGATGAAATGCTTTTGTAAAGCCTTCATGTGACGTAAAACCGGAATCGAGCGCAATATCTAAAACTCGTTCGCTGCTGCCGGGATTGATAAGCCTTTTTGCCGCCAGCGTCATTTTGAAATCTCGGATGTATTCGTAGGGCGTTTTGTGAAGCAATTCCTTAAAAATACGCAGAGAGTGCCGTTTTGAATACCCTGAAACGCTGCACAGCGCATCTAAGGTTATGTTTTCATCAATATTTTGGTGAATATAATCCTGCATACGAATCACGGCATTTACCGTTTCCGGTCCGTTCATTTTCCGCCTCCGAATTTGAGCTGTTTTTATTGTATCATAAAAGAAACAATTTTTCTTGAATTACAGTGCCAAGTATTTCTGTTTATGAGACCATTTCTGTAATCATGATTTTTATTGTGTACATATAAAAGCTATATCTTGGAATAGATAAATAAAAAAACGACAAACTTATCGAAGTTCGTCGTTTTCATGGCAGGGGCAGAAGGACTTGAACCCTCGGCACTTGGTTTTGGAGACCAATGCTCTACCAACTGAGCTATACCCCTATATTCATATAATTTGCGATACTCATATATT